>CAYVVK010000315.1:0-7502 GCA_964454855.1 uncultured Phaeodactylibacter sp.
AACAGGGGCGGGGCGGGGCTTCTGCAAGGCCGGGCAGAGTTGCGCGCCATACGTGCAGTTTTTCCGCCCGATAGCATGATCAATGGCGAAGCTACTAAAGAAGCTTTTCTGCGGTCGGCACATAACTATCGCATTCTGCATTTGGCCACCCACGGACAGGCAGATGTCAGAGTGGGAGATTACTCTTCCCTCTTTTTTCACGCTTCGGATACCAGCGCCGGCTCGGAAAAACTGTATGCCGGCGAATTGTACAACCTGCAGCTCAATTCCGACCTGGTAGTACTCTCGGCCTGCGAAACAGGCCTGGGAGAATGGCGGCGCGGCGAAGGCATCATTTCTCTGGCGCGCGCCTTCTCCTATGCCGGCGCCAAAAGCATCGTTTCCTCCCTTTGGAAAGTAGAGGACAGCAGCACCAGCCGGCTGATGGCAGGCTTCTACAAATACCTGAGGTCCGGTATGACGAAGAGCCAGGCCCTGCGCCGGGCCAAGCTGGAATACTTCGCCCGTTCGCCAAATGTGGAGCCCTTCTACTGGGCAGGTTTTATCCCTACCGGCGATATGTCCCCCATCCCTGATGCCGGAATGGGGCGCAGCTACCTGTACTTTCTTCTGGCCTTGCTGGGAAGCGCTGTCCTGGCCTTCCTGGCCATTCGCAAGAGAGGCTGAGTGGTTTTCAAAAAAAAAATCGGAAATTTTTTCCCCGGCCCGAGTATGTTTTCAAAAACATCGGTACTAAGGAGTGTAATTACCATTATACTGATTCACCTACAAAATAATTTGACCATGAAGATCAGATTGGCCATCCTTGTATTTGCTTTGAGCATTCTTTTCAGCACGTCGGGCAACACTCAGGAGTTTTACAATTCCGCCGTCGGCCTCAGGCTGGGATATCCGGCTTCGGTAACCTACAAAACCTTCCTCAATGACGAGTCGGCACTGGAGGCCTATGCAGGCCTGCGGAGCTGGTCCTTCGGCAGCTTTTTCAACATCAGCGGCGCCTATCAGGTGCACAAGCCTATCGATGAGGTGGATGGGTTGCAATGGTACTACGGCGGCGGCGCTTCCGTTTACTTCTGGACCTATGATGACATTTTCCTCGACCGCAACTACTCCTCTACTTCCTTTGGCGTTCAGGGGTACCTGGGCCTGGATTACACCTTCGAAGACGCGCCCATCAACCTGACCCTCGACTGGGTGCCATCGTTTTTCTTTGGAGGCAGCCTCAATATCGATACCTTCGGTGTGGGCTACGGCAGCCTGGCGGTGCGGTATGTACTGAATAGATAAACCCAATAGAAAATTAAGGGGGCGATGGCCCGCCCCCTTACAAAGATCTCACCATGCGTTGTATTGCCATCAGCCTTATCTTTTCCTTGAGTTTTACTTCAGGAACCCTGGCTCAGAAAGCAGAACTCATCCATATACTCAAAACCGTTCAGGATAGCCTCCAACCATTGCAGGGCAGGCACGGAACCCTGAGCACATCTCTGGCCTTTGAGGAGGAAGCACCCTACCGGGTGGCCATCACCATTGATGAATCCGGCAAAAAGGGGGTGGAGTCGACAGAATATCGTTTCAACCTGGCTTTTCTGGATCAAAGAGGGATAAAGTGGGAGAGCAACAAAAAAGAAATGAACGTCACCTTAGAGGCCGATGAAAAAATGATACAGGTTACCAAAAATGGCGAACGGGACAATTATGAAGATGCCCTGGCCATCCCCTGCCTGGATATCGACAACGCCCGCCTGATAGAAGGGCTGTTGCGAAAAGCGCTGCCCATTGCAAAAGAACTGTGGCGGGAAGACAGTGGCCTGCCTACCGAATTTTCGGCACTGGAAAACTACCTGTCCGCTGCCGTCAAAGAAGTCCGGGAAGGAGAGGAGGTGTATATCCAGGATCTAAAGCCTCTGGACGGGCCGGCGCCCCGTTTCGCCTTTTCGAAGCGGCACCTCAAAAATGGAGAAACCAAACTGGAGGGCTCCTATGTATTTAATTTTGCCGACATACATCCCCCTGCTGTGGATATTTCTGTAAAAGGGAAGAGCATATTTGTGGAATTACAGGCAGCTAACCGCAATAAGTACATTGAAGTTACGGAAGACGGAAAGCTGGATTTTACCAATGAATTGCAGGTGCATACGGCTTCTTACGAGGATGCGCAGCTGCTGGCCACCACGCTGCGGCAGTACCTTCCCAAGGCCGGTGAGTACTACCGGGAATCCTTTCCCAGCTTCCAGACAGAGGGAGAGGCCTTTCTTTTCCTGAAGGAAACAGTGCGTTCCTATCGCTTTAATGAGGCTAACGTTATACAAAGCGTCAGTGGCGGGTGTTTGTTCGACTTGGAACGGCAGGTTACTGATGACAAAGAGGCGAAAACGGAACGGTTCCTGATGGCGCTTTCCGACCTCGATCCCGGTTCCGTGGAGATCGATGTAAGTTCCAAAGGCATCTGGGTGAGTGCTGAAACCAAAGGCAGGAACAAATACGTAATGCCGTTCGAAAACGGCGAGCAACAAAATTATGACGATGACTTACTGATAGGGGCTGCCGATATTCCCAACGCAAAAAATATCAGATACGGCCTGGCCGAATCCATCCGGCTTTGTAAAGGGGAGGTAGAGGCAGAAGGCTTCGGCTGGCTGTCGGCCCTGGTGAATGAAAGTGAAGTGGCCGGGATCAGGCAACAACTGCAGGCCATTGACGGCAACACCTGCAAACTGGCGCTCACCATAGTAGAAGAAGGGAAACGCGATGATGAGGAAATGCGCTACGAGTTCAACCTGTACGACCTGGATGAACATTCCGTTTCCCTGGACACCAGGGGCACGGCCGCTTTCCTCGAAATGGCCACCAACTATAAAGAACGGGTGATCAACCTATACACGGAAGACGGAGATTTGGAATACGAGAAAGAACTGATCCTTTACGTGCCGGACATCCCTTCCGGCAAGATCGCTTTGGCCACTATGAAGCGGCTTATTGAGGGGTGTGAGGAGTAAATTGAATTTTCACTTTGTTCGCGAGAGACGGTAGCCTCGATGCGGCATCTTGTAAGTCTCCAGACTTTTGTAGCGCTAACTTAACCAAGCCCAAAGCTCCGTGAAGCCACATCGTGTCGGGCCTGTCTACGGCGTATCCAGGCAGAGGCGCTCACGAACGGGGAATGTTTTGTCCATTGGGCTCGCCGGGCAGCAGGCATTTTATTTCATACCATAAAAAACCTTTGTTGACTATGAAAAAATTGATCTTTTTCTTTTTGATGGGAATACTGGCATTGGAAATGAGCCATGCTCAGTATGCCAGCCAGATTACTGGTGATTTATCCACCGCTGATATTGCAGTGGATGCTGACGATAATAGAGTGGTAGTGGGAACGATAAGGCATTATCACGATAATGATTTCGATCCTTCCGAAGAGGTGTTTTCCCTGACGGGGGAAGGAGTTACGGGTTTTGTAGCTTCCTATGATCGGTCCGGAGGCCTGAATTTTGCTTTCAATATTACCGATGAGGAGATCCGTCCGTCCGTTTTTAATACAGTGGTAGATACGGATGCCGGCGGCAATATCTACGTCTTCGGGTACTTTATGGGAAAAGCCGATTTTGACCCCAGCGAAGAAGTAGCCGAATTGAGTGGCGCTAACATTTTCGATTTCCGCTGCTTTTTGGCGTCCTATGATAGTGATGGCAGCTTTCGCTTTGCCCGTGTATTGCCCTTTCTGGCCAATATCAATGAGGTGCCAATTTCGAACAATAATGTGGTCAATAAACTCCTGACGGTTGATGATGCTGGAAACAGCTATCTTCTGGTGGTTCCCCAACTGCCCATTGGTTTTGATTTTGACCCGGGTCCCGGAGAGTTCGTGATTCCCGGTGGGAAATACGTAGTCTCTTATGACAACAATGGAGGCTTCCGGTTTGGTTACCAGGTGCCGAGATTTACACGAGCCATAGGATGCAATGGGGAAGGGGTTCAATATCTTGCCGGCAACATGCTGGACCCCCTGGAGAAAGAGCTGGATTTCGATCCCGGCCCAGGTACCTTCTTTATAGAAAATATCGATTCCAGTGCTTTTTTCTTTGCTTCCTATTCTCCTGAAGGCGCGTTGAATTTTGCGAAAGCGCTGAATGGCCCTTATTCTTTGGCGATGTTCATCGATGGCAACTCTTCGGGAGATATTTTTATGGCTGGTAAAATGACGGGAGTGATAGATTTTGACCCCGGAGAAGGAGTCACAGAACTGGAGGTCAGTGAGTTTGAGCCCGACCTCGCCGGTGATATCTTTATAGCGAGGTATAGCGCCACGGGGGAATTACTCATGGCTCAGGCCATGCAGGACAAAACAGGCCAGGTATGTGCCGAGCATATTACGGATATGGAAGTCGACGAGGAAGGCAACCTCTACCTGGCTGGCAGCCTGTACCTGGGGGTCGTTGATTTTGATCCGTCGGAAGAAAGCCTGGAACTGCAAGGTGCTTTTGACAATGGCCCGGGCACGAACAATGGTGACCTTTTTGTGGCGGTATACAATCAGGAAGGAGAAGTGCTGTTTGCCTATACCAGCCCGGAATCTGAAATCATTTATACTGCATTGGCCCTCGAGGAGAACTGTCCGGTATACAGCCTTGCCGGCAATTTTGGCCGGGCGCAACCGCTGTTCTTTCCAGCGGCAAATACCAGCTTTGAAGTTACACCCGAGATGGGAAGCGCAGGGTTTGTTGTATCTCTGGAGGCTACTGAAATACCCGGGCCGGATGGTTGTGATATAACCGTCGGCACAGATCAGGTACCTAGTGATGAGGTGTCAGTGGAACTCTTCCCTAATCCTACAAACGGGCTGGTTAATATCCAACTCGGTGATAGGGTAGTATTTTCCCATGTGGAAATTGTAAACCCACTGGGGCAAACGGTCTACACTGTAGCAGTGAACGGCCGCTACCTGCAAATTGATATGTCAGAATTGGACAGTGGGTTTTACTTCGTTCGCTTATTTAACAATACCACCGGAAAAAGTACGTCTTTCCGCCTAGTAAAAAGATAGTGTAGGCTCTCCGGGGCCTATCCCCTATTCGAAATCTCATATGCCACTAAAAAAATAGAGATCATGAAAACCGGATCATTCTCAGTATCGGCTATTGCCATCTTTGGAATAGTTTTTTTATCCTGTAGCTTCTCTTTACAAGCCCAACCTAGTGATCTGTGGCGTGCCGTGGAAGCTTGGTGTGATCAAAATTTTGACAACTGCTTTCCAGGAAGAACTTTTATGGAGATCAACGACATTATTCGAACCGAAAGGTATTCTAATTATCTAGAGATTAGAGGGAAATTGACTTACTACAATTTACTCGGCTTACCCCAGTATGTTAGCTTTAGAATGTATGTCTACGAAACAAGGGTTTACTTCAAAAAGCAATCTCTGATGTTCGATGAGCAAGGAAACAGTTATTGGGGTTGGGAAGAATGTTCCCGGCGTTTGAGGTGAATTCCATAAGCGAGTGTGCCTGCACCCACAAGTTTGCCCAAACCGCTGGATTTCCCCACTTCTCCGGATGGGCCAGTAATGGAACAATTTAGTCATTCTAAAAGCCAGCTGTCCCTTTATTACTGCTCTTCCCCAGACAACTCCTCCAGCGCCCGCTGCAACTCCTCCAGCGCCCGGGAAGCCTCACCAAACTGCTTCTGCCCCGTGGCATTGAGGTAATCATCGAAAGCCTGTTGGGCTTGCTGGATCAGCTCGGCCGAAGTCTGATCGGTAGCAGCGCCCGCCCCGGGGCTGGCAATGCGTTCTTCGGGAGGCGGCGCCTCGCCGAACAGGCCTTCCAGGGCCTCGTCAAAGGTCTCTGCGTAGCTGAGGTTGTCGTTGTGCATGACGCAGACGAGACGCAGCTCGGGATAGGCGGCGGTCTCCGACTGCAGGTAGATGGGCTCTACGTAAAAGATGGTGTTCTCGATGGGAATGGCCAGCACATTGCCGCGTATGACGCGCGAGCCGCGCTGGTCCCAGAGCGACAGCTGCCCGGAGAGGAAGCTGTTCTGGTCGATCTTGGTCTCTACCTGCTGCGGGCCGAGCACTCTCTTTTCTTTTGGGAAACTGTAGGAGAGGAAGCGCCCGTAATTATCGGGGTCGCACAGGCCGGCGATCCAGCCGATGGATACCTGCCGGTTTTTGGGAGTGAAGGGCAGGATGAGGGAAAATTCTGCTTCTTCAGCATCGGGTTGCTGCCACATGATGTAGTAGGGTTCCACCGGCTGCACTTCACCGTAGTATTTCTCCGTAGCGCGGATCCAGAGGTCTTCCTGGTTGTAGAACACCTCCGGGTCGCCCATGTGGTACTTGGCGTACACCAGGCCCTGCGTGAGCAGGTAGTCGGAAGGGTAGCGGATGTGGGCCAGCAGAGCCGGGGGCATTTCTTCGCGGCTTTTCAGCATGCCCTGGAAGATGTCGTCCCATACCTGTATCAGGGGGTCTTCGGGGTCGAAGGTGTAAAAGTCAACGCTGCCGTCAAAGGCGTTGACCACCACTTTTACCGAATTGCGGATGTAATTGATGCCTTCAAAATCGCGCCGGTGCTGTATCCGTAGGGCCCGCTGTTGTTCTCCTTCTTTATACTGTATCGTCTCTTGGCTGTTGAAGGGCTCGGAGTAGGGGTAGTAGCGGGAAGTGGTGTAGGCGTCGATCATCCAGTAGAGCTGGCCATCGGCATTGACGATGTAGGGGTCGCCGTCGAGTTTCAGGAAAGGCGCCAGTTTTTGTACTCTTTTCGTGATCTGCCGGTCGAACATGATGCGGCTCTCGGCAGTGGGGTAGGAGGAGAGCAGCAGCTTGATGTCACCCATTTTGTAGGCGTAGATCAGTTTTTTAAAGAAATTGCTCAGCTGCACCCCACCCTTGCCGTCGTAACTGATGTACTGGTTCTCATCGCCCTGGGGGTAGTCAAACTCCGGTTCCACGCTGTTCGTGATCACATAACTGTCTGTAAGTTCGCCGTAGTAGATCTGTGGCCTATCTACCGCCAGCTCCGGATGTTTGCTCTCCGGTGGTATGTTCTTGACCAGCAGGTTGGGCAGGCCCTCGGGGGTGAAGTCCGAGACGGTGGTCAGCGCCAGGCCGTAGCCGTGGGTGTATTTGAATACTTTGTTGACGAAGGTCTGGCTCTCTTGCGGCAGGTTGGTGGCCATCATCTCCCGGGCGGAGATCATGACCTGCCGGTACTGGCCGTCGTAGGTGTAACGGTCGATATCCACGTCATTGAACTCGTAATACAGGCGGATCTCCTGGAATTGCTTGAGCACGGCGTCCAGTGCCCGCCAGTCCCAAAGTCGAATGTTATTAAAAATGGTCTGGTTGTTCTTCACCATCTCCCGGGTAAAAGTTTCTTCTACGGGAAACTCCTTGTCTTCGATGGTGTGCAGATTGAAGGCGTGGCGGGTAAATTCGATTTCCATGGCCGCTTTGACGGACTTGGGTCTGGGGGCGAAAGGGACCGTAGCGCGCAGCTTAT
>CAYVVK010000316.1:0-7481 GCA_964454855.1 uncultured Phaeodactylibacter sp.
GCCAGCAAGCGCATGGCGGAGATCACCGGCCAGGAGGCCTCCACCATCCACAGCTTGCTGGAGTACGACTTCGGCATCGGCGGCTTCCGCCGTAACCGGGATAAGCCACTGGATTGCAGCCTGCTGGTGATCGACGAGGCCAGCATGGTGGATACGGTGCTGATGTACAGCCTGCTGAAAGCCATTCCCGGCCCGGCGCGCCTGCTGCTGGTGGGCGATGTCGACCAGCTGCCCAGCGTGGGAGCGGGCAGCGTGCTGCAGGATCTTATCGACAGTGGGGTAGTGCCCGTTACCCGCCTGACGGAGATCTTCCGGCAGGCGGCGCAGTCGAAGATCATCACCAACGCCCACCGCATCAATGCCGGCCAGTTTCCGGATATCCGCATCGATAAGCAGAGTGATTTTTTCTTCATCGAGGAGAACGAGCCGGAACGCATCGCCCAAACCATCGCCGGCCTGGTGAAAGAGCGCCTGCCGAAGGCCTATGGCTTTGATCCGCTGCGTGACATTCAGGTGCTCAGCCCCATGAACCGGGGCGCCATCGGCAACCGCACACTCAACCAGCTGCTGCAGCGCCGGCTCAACCCGGGCAAAGACCCGCTCATCAAAATGGGGCGCGCTTTCCAGGAAGGCGATAAGGTGATGCAGGTGCAGAACAATTACGACAAGGAAGTCTTCAACGGCGATGTGGGCTTTCTCAAACAGATCAACCGCATCGAACAGGAAGTGGTGGTGGAGATCGACGGCCGCCCCATCACCTACGATTTTGCCGACCTCGACCAGCTGGTGCTGGCCTATTCGGTTTCCATCCACAAATATCAGGGCAGCGAGTGCCCCTGTGTGGTTATTCCCATCCATACCACCCACTACATGATGCTCTTCCGCAACCTGCTGTACACCGGCATAACGCGCGGCAAAAAGCTGGTGGTGCTCATCGGCAGCAAGCAGGCGCTGGGCATCGCGGTGAGGAATGTTGGGGCGGGGGAGCGCTTTACGGGATTGTTGGGGAGATTGGTGGGCGGGTTGTAGGAGAGGGGCTGGCTTGTGGGCGGAGCGCTGGCCCTGAGCTTTTCCCCTGCAGCCCTGCCTGGTGCGCCAAATCCGAAATGCTAAATGCCTAGATCCTGAATGCTTAAATCAGCTCTATTAAGCTGTGGCAGGGCTTCCCAGACGGGCCCGTATTGGGCAGCCTGCACCCCATAAAACCGCTCTCAAACCTGGGGCGGTCCCCCAGGCTGAGGTGTTACAGCCCTACAGGCTGTTGTGCGAGGGCCGTTGCCCCTCCATGCCTGTCCTTCGGTAGAAGGCCTGTGGTGTCGCAGTACATTGCCCGGCGCCACAGTTGCCCCTGGTAAAAAAAAAACTGGCTGCAGGAAACCCGCAGCCAGCTCAGCCCTAACCAAATTATACCAATCTTTCATTGGTAAAGCTAACCTGACGGCCCGGAGGGGCCGCCAGGATTTAAACCAGGTATTACCAGACGAACAAAATGCTTTTTTAGTCGCGTTCTTTAAGCCAGCTGGCAATAGCCGGCGTCAGCAGTTTCTGAGAGCGGCTGCCGACGAACACGCCGATGTGGCCGCCGGGGAATTCCATGAGTTCCTTGTCCTTGGAGCTCACCAGCTCGTTGATGGGCGTGGTGGTTTCCGGCGGAACGATGTGGTCTTCTTTGGCGTAGATGGTCAGTACCGGTACTTTAATATTTTTCAGGTCTACTTCGCGGCCGCCGAGTTCAAATTCACCTTTGATCAGCTTGTTGTGCTGGTACATATCTTTGATGAAGCGGCGGTAGGTTTCTCCGGCCTGTGCCGGGCTGTCGGCCACCCAGTGTTCCATGCGGAGGAAGTTCATCAGTCGGCCCTGGTCGGCCATGGTTTCCGGCAGCGCCATGTACTTGCGGGTCTTGTTCATGGGCTTCAGCAGGTCGAAGCCGGTATTCAGGAAGTCGCCCGGTATGATGCCGCCGAAACCGTCGACGATGGCGTCGACATCCATGTCTTTGGCCCACTTGAAGAGCAGGCCTTCGTCGTTGTCAAAATCCACGGGCGTGACCAGGGTGACCAGGTTTTTGACCTTTTCCGGGAACAGGGAGGTGTAGATCTGGCTGAAGGTGCCGCCCTGGCAAACGCCCAGGAGGTTGATCTTATTGGAGCCGGTGGTATTGCGAACAAAGTCTACACAGTCGTTGAGGTTGCCGAGGATATAGTCCTCCATGGTCTTGTAGCGGTCTATCTTGGTGGGATAGCCCCAGTCGATAAGGTACACGTCGATGCCTTCGCTGAGCAGCTTGCGGATGAAGCTGCGGTTGGGCTGTAAGTCCATCATTTCCCAGCGGTTGACGAGGGCGTAGGAAACGAGGACTGGTGTTTTGGCTACTGCTTTTTCTTCGCGTTCGAAGTGGTAGAGCTTGACTTTACCATCTTCCCATACGGTTTTGCGCGGGGCAGTAGCGATGTCTACATCTTTAACACCGCTGAGGTTGCGCATGGCGTCTGCTACTGTATTTACGCGTTCTACGATTTGATCTGTGGGGCTGTTGCCATTTTGCTTACTTTTGCTCATCGCTCTGGTTTTTCTGCCTATCCCTGAGGGTGGCCCTCCGGAGGGGCGGAGTTCGTTAACTGGTAATAATTTGGTTCAAAAATAAAAGTGGTGGGGGTTTTCAGCTGGCAGGGTTTGTGCTGCCAACTGAAAAGCCGCCCTCGGGTAGTGGTATTAATCCCTGAGTATCAAATTTATATCAGATCAGGGTTTTGGCCTGTTTCGCCCACTGGTCGCGTTTGGCGCGGCCGTGGAAGGCATCGAGGAGGCCGTCGATCATGTCGTACTCTTCAGCCGTCATCTTGCTGACCTGCTCGTAGGTAAAGATACCCAGTTCGTTCAGCATGCCTTCCAGTTTGGGGCCTATGCCCTTGATCTTTTTGAGGTCGTCGGCCGAGCTTTTGGAAGCTTTTCCGACTGCTTCAATCAGCTTTTTTTTTTCGAACTCTTCTTTCCGTCGGTAGCTTCTTCTTTGCCTACTGTGGCCTTACCGGCCAGCAGCAGGGCCTTTTCCAGTTCGGCGATCTTGGCTTCGAGCCTGCGCATTTTCTGGCGCAGGGCGTTGGTTTCCTGGGCGATGTCATCGCCGTCGCTCTTGGTCAGGAAAGGCATGTCGGCATACATCAGCTCCATGACCTTGTCGGTCTTGGCTTTCAGGCCGGTACCGGCAGCTGCTACCTCGCTTTGCAGCTTGGAGTATTCGTCAGACTCCAGCACTTCGATCAGGGTATTCTCCAGGGTATTGACATAGCGCTGGAAGAACTCCTGATAGTCCGGCATTTCCTGCTTGCCTTTGTACTCTTTGAAGAGTTCGCGCAGGGTGTCGGGGAGGGCGAACTGGCCGGCCTCGTACACCTTGGTCTGCAGTTCGGAAGACTTCAGCATGAAGGCGATGTAATTGAACTGAATGTCGCGCATCAGCTTGGCGATCTCCGTTTCTCTGCCCTGAGACATGACGTTGAAGAAGGGCGCCAGCTGGTCCTGCATGCGGTTGTTGAAATCGGTGGCCATTTCAAAGAAAGGCAGGTTGCCTTTTTCGAAGTAGGCCTTCATTTTCTCCTGCCAGGTTTCGCTTACGGAGGCCCAGTCGCTGGCTTCCGTGTTCATGTAGGAGAAGTAGGTTTCGAACCACTTATTGACGTTCTCGATCAGTTCGCTGGTATTGCCGACGGGGCGGAAGCCCATCATCTGGTTGACCAGTTTCTGGTATGCTTCCGGAGAGAAGTACTTGTCTACCATCTCCTTATTGTACATGCCATTTTGAATGAGGCGCTGCATGGGCTCCCAGTAGCGGTGCATGAAGTCATAGGTTTCCATGAAGTTGGTATAATGGGGGCGCATGTTGAACGGCATCTTGTCCATGACCTGATTGCTCATCCATTTCTGGCCGCCTTCCATCCACTGGTTCCAGTTTTTCATGCTTTCCTGGAAGAAATTACCGGGATCATATGCACTTTTGAATTCGGGCATTTTAATGCCCATTTTCTCGGCGTTTTCCTGGTAAAAGTCGACCCATTTTTTGGCAAATTCCGTCTGCATTTCCATCCAGCGGCTGATCTGCTCCGGTGCTTTTTGGAAAGCTTTCTGTGGGTCTTCGGCGCCTTTCATGGCCTCTTCAAAGAAAGACTGTTGCTTATTGTACCAGTCTGCAAAGATATCCTCCGCTTCGGCGCCATTTTTGGCCTTGGGAGTGAATGCTTTGGTCATCTGGCCGGAAAGGTTGGACCAGAACTCCATCGCTTTCTTTTGGCCTTCTATAATGTTATCAAATTGATTACTCATAACCTGTGTGGTTTAAAATATGGAAAGTTGATTTTTGGGATTGGGAAGCACTTGTAGCTCGCATCCTTCTCAAAGCCGGCAGATAAAGTGGCGGGCCACTCCATCTGCACAAGGGGCACTAATATTAGTTGAGATATTCCTGAACAACTTTGGCATTCGCCGTGCCGGCGTCATATACGGCTTTGACGGATTCCTGATAGATCTCCCCCATCTTCTTGATGCGTTCCTGCTGATCCTCCATGCTATCCTGTGCCCAGAGGTTCTTGTAGTATTCCGCAGTTTTCCTGTACATGTCCATAGAGAGTTCCACGCTCTTGGTGTAGTCTTCGGTGAAGGCAGACCAGAAGTCCTTGCGGTACTGCTCCATTTTCTCTTTGGTAGTCATTTTATCCGCCAGTTCAAAGTAGCGGTTGTAGAAGTCGTTCATTAACTTGCCGGCTTCTTCAGCAGCATTTTTGTTGGGCATTACCATCTCCATTACCGTGTTGTTGTAGTTGGTAAGGGTGGCGAACAATTTGTTCTGGTTTTCCAGAATCTGGTCGAAATAATTTTTGGTGCCAGCCATAGTTGTATTTTTTTTGATGAAAAAGTTTATTTCCAATTGACAGTATAAAGGTAAGGGCAGACGGGCCCGGAATCAATAGGTTTTTCTATATGTTTAACACTGACTGAGCTGGTTTTGTTGGCATCATTTTATTTTAATTTGTTGACAACCAGTTGTTTATATTTTCAGGTAAAAGGGTTGACTAAGCGGTGGGCTATTCCGGCTTTTTTAAGGATTTGAATCGTGGTTTTGGGATTGGGGTTTTGGTTCAGGGCCCGGGCCCTGAACCTCAAACCATTAAACCTTTTCGATAATAATGGAAGAAGCGCCGCCACCGCCGTTGCAGATGGCTGCGAGGCCTCGTTTGGCATCCTTCTTCTGCAAAACGTTGTTCAGGGTGGTGATGATGCGGGCGCCACTGGCTCCCAGGGGGTGGCCCAGGGAAACGGCTCCGCCGTGCACGTTGACCCTGTCCTCGTCGATTTCCATTAGTTTATTGAAGGCCAGGGCGACTACAGCAAAAGCTTCATTGACCTCGTAGTAGTCGATGTCCTCCTTTTTCAGGCCGGCGCGTTGCAGGGCCAAGGGGGCAGCCTTGGCGGGTGCGGTGGTAAACCATTCTGGCTCCTGTGCCGCATCGGCAAAGCTAAGGATGCGGGCCAAAGGCGTAAGGCCGAGTTCTTTGATCTTTTCTTCACTGGCCAGCACCAGGGCGGCGGCGCCGTCATTGATGGTGGAGGCATTGGCGGCTGTCACAGTGCCGTCCTTGGTGAAGACGGGCCGCAGCTTGGGTATCTTTTCGAAATTGACGCGCTTGTATTCTTCGTCTTCGGCAACCATAATGGGATCGCCCTTGCGCTGCGGCACTTCCACCGGAACGATCTCCTCGCGGAAGACGCCGCTTTCGGTAGATGCTGCCGAACGCTTATAAGACTTGATGGCAAATTCATCCTGCTCTTCGCGGCTGATACCGTGCTTCTCTGCGGTCTGGTCGGCGCAAACACCCATAGCCACTTCGTTGTACACGTCAGTCAGGCCGTCTTTCAGCAGCCCGTCGACGAGCTCGCCGTTGCCGTAGCCATAGCCGTAGCGCCCTTTAGGGATGTAGTAAGGCACCAGGCTCATGTTTTCCATTCCTCCGGCCACGATGATGTCCTGATGGCCGAGCATGATGGCCTGAGCGGCAAACATGATGGCCTTGGCGCCGGAAGAGCATACTTTATTTATGGTGGTACAGGGAACCGTATGCGGTATGCCGGCAAACAGGGCGGCCTGCCGGGCAGGCGCCTGGCCGAGGTTGGCCGAGCAGACATTTCCGAAGAATACTTCTTCCACCTGATCGGGCTGAATGCCAGCCTTTTCCAGCGCCCCTTTAATGGCGGCAGCGCCGAGTTTGGTGGCGGGCACATTTGCAAATACCCCGCCAAAGGAGCCAAGAGGCGTACGGACAGCGGATGCAATATAGACTTCTCTCATGTGAGCAGGTTTTTGGTTTTAAAAGATATATGCGGTTACGTAAATCTCGTCATTTAATCCTTTTGGAACAAGGCGGAGCGCTTTGTCAACCCCTTTTATATTCGCTTGCAGTAAATTGGTTTTCAGTGTTTTGTGGTAAGCCCGTTCGGCCATTGCCCTTTCGGTCGGCCGCTTCGGCCTTTATCTTGTTTATATTTCTTATCAGTTGTTTTGCTACATTGAGATTGCATTCTTTTTATCCAACCATCCTGAAACCCGATACGAAAAAATCCTAAACACAAATAATTAGTAATGGACAGACTCAAGGACAAGGTCGCCATCATCACCGGTGGCGCAAATGGAATCGGTAGGGCCACGGCACTGCGCTTCGCTCAGGAAGGTGCTAAAGTCGTCATCTGGGACATCAGCCAGGATAAAGGCATGGCGCTCGCTGCTGAGCTAAACAAGGCCTATGCCCATAAAGACGCCAAAGTTGCCGTGATGGATACCGGTGAGGAAAACGGCAAAGCACATTCTGATGAGCTGTACAGCAAATTCTATCTGGTAAACACCACAGAGCTCTCCAGTGTTGAGGAAGCCGCCCGGCAGGTAGCCGAGGATTTCGGTAAGATCGACATCCTCATCAACAACGCCGGCATCACACGCGACGCCTCCATGAAGAAGATGACTCCCGAGCAGTGGCAGCAGGTTATCGACGTCAACCTCACCGGCGTATGGAACTGCACCAAGGCCATTTCTCCCTACATGGTGGAGCAGAACTACGGGCGCATCATTAACGCTGCTTCGGTAGTGGCCCTGTACGGCAACTTCGGGCAAACCAACTACGTGGCCACCAAGGCCGGCCTGATCGGCATGACCAAAACCTGGGCCCGCGAATTCGGCCGCAAAGGCATCACCGTCAACGCTGTCGCTCCCGGCTTTATCGCTACGGAAATGATCAAGACCATCCCGCAGAAGGTCATCGAAATGATAGAGGATAAAACGCCCGTAGGCCGCTTCGGCAAGCCGGAGGAGATCGCCAATGCCTACCTCTTCCTCGCTTCCGATGAGGCTGCCTTCGTCAATGGAACTACCCTTAGCGTGGATGGGGGAGTGACGCTGTAGAAAGGTAAAAGGTAAAAGGTAAAAGGTAAAAGGT
>CAYVVK010000317.1:0-691 GCA_964454855.1 uncultured Phaeodactylibacter sp.
CAGTCCCCCAGTCCCCGTCCTCCAGTAGGCAGTAATGGCTCACCCATAATCTGTGGAGGCACATCTGCAGCGGACAATTACTCAGCTGCTCTGGCGTTTGATCCATAAAAGCTACAACTTATCAACCATAACAAATCCTCCTTGTTTTTATGGCAAATAAATTCACTTCTGAAATGGCGGACAATCGTGTGAAACCGTGGCTAAAGCGCGTAGGGGTAGCGGGTTTCCTCTTCTTTTTTATTAAAGGCCTGGTTTGGATTGCTATATTTGCCGGTATTGGCAGGTGTGCACTTTAAATCACCCTTTTACATGCTGAGACCGATTATATTTTTGGCACTGGCCCATTCTTTTTCCCTTAATGCTCAACCCTATTTGTTGCTGGACAATCCCTCCTTTGAAGGAGATCCTACCCCCGGGCGCCCGCCGGTAGGCTGGTACTTCTGTGGCGAACCCGGTGAATCCCCTCCCGACATTCATCCCGGCGGTTTTTTTAATGTGGAAAAAGCCCCGCAGGACGGCAGGTCCTATCTTGGCATGGTGGTGCGTGACAATGGTACCCGAGAGGGGGTGGGCCAGGCGCTTTCCAGTCCTCTTCAGGCCGGCTCCTGCTATTCGTTTTCCCTTTACGCTGCCCGCTCCGAGAACTACCGAAGCATCAGCCGGCAGACCGGAGCGCCGGCCACCTTCACAG
>CAYVVK010000317.1:701-5217 GCA_964454855.1 uncultured Phaeodactylibacter sp.
CGGTATGCCTGCTGGTTTGGGGGGGGCTACCACAATTGCGGCCGCGAACAGCTGCTTGCCCATTCGCCCCCTGTGCACAATGAGGATTGGGAAGAGTACGATCTTGTGTTCGGGGCCGAAGCCCCTTTTACGCACTTGCTTATAGAGGCTTTCTACGCCAAAGAGGGTAAGCCGTATAACGGCAATATACTGGTGGATCGTTTAGGGCCGCTTATCGCGCTAAACTGTGAGCCTCCTCACCGGCCCACAGCCGCCCTGGAGCAGTTGGAAGCCCCGGCACTGGGGGAAAGCGGGCAACTGGCGGCCTACCTCCGGGAGCAGGGCCGGCAATTGCGCTTCCTTCCGGATACGGAAAAACTCGAACAGCACGTTTTTAAAGACAGCAGCGGCCGGGTATACCAGGCCAATAAGCACTTATGGCTCATTGGCAAAGCCCTGCAGCAGTTCCCCGGCCAACGCTTACTGCTGGTGGCCGACGGCCCTACGGATTTCCTGACGAACGTCCGCCTGCAGCAGGCTTATTACTCTCTTTTGCAGGCGGGCCTGCCCACTGGCCAGTTGGTGATCCGCCGCCGCAAGCGGTCCGACCGCCGCCGGGAGTGGCTCTGGCCGGCTCAGGAGAAAGGCGTGCTGATGCGCCTTCTGTAGCACCTCCTGCCTGCTGCAGGCAGGGATTCATCTCAAGAAAATTCCATGAAAAAAATACGGTTCCTTTTTGCCTTTCTGAGTATGCTGCCGGCCCTGTTGCCGGCGCAGGCTACTCTCAGCCTTAAAAATCCCTCTTTTGAAGGCGAAGCCGGGGGAGGCCGTACCCCCGATCAGTGGGAAGACTGCGGTTTCCTGGAAGAAAGCCCTCCCGACGTACATCCCTGCGGGCAATTCGGCGTCACTCAACAAGCTGCCGACGGGCAGTCCTTCCTGGGGCTGGTCGCCCGGGATAACGACAGCTGGGAATGCGTCGGGCAGCAATTACAGGAACCCCTTCAGGCCGACAGCTGCTATCAGCTGATTCTACAGGCCTGCCGTTCGGAAAAGTATGAGAGCTTTTCGCAGGCTTCCGGCCAGCCGGCTGATTTCAATACCCCTCTGCTGCTGCGCCTATGGGCCGGGTTTAAAGACAAGAACAGGGAAGGCTTCGAGCTGCTCACGGAAACGCCCGCCATTGCCCATACCGATTGGCGGGAATATTCCTTATCTTTTTCGCCGGGCCGCAATTATGATTACCTTTATCTGGAGGCTTATTACGACAAAAGCCGGCCCGGGCCCTACAACGGCAATGTGCTGGTGGATGATCTTTCTGCCCTGGGGCCTTGTTCACAGGAAAAGTAGGCTGAAGAAATACAACGGATGAAATTAATAGCGAAAACGATGGCGGGCCTGGAGCCCCTGCTTGCCGAAGAATTGAATGCGCTGGGCGCCCGGCAGGTGAATCCCCTGGCCCGCGCCGTGGAATTTGAAGGGGATAAGCGGCTGATGTACCGCGCCAACCTGGAGTTGCGTACGGCTCTTCGCATTTTGAAGCCCATAGAATCCTTCCGGGCGCGCAATGAAGATCAACTCTACCGGATGATCCAGAAGATCGACTGGAGCCAGTATATGAAGGTACAGGATACTCTGGCCATCGATGCGGTCACCAACTCTAAATTCTTTACCCACTCCCAGTACGTAGCCCTCAAATCCAAGGATGCCATCGTCGACCAGTTTCGCAAGTCCACGGGGCGGCGGCCCAACGTCAAGCTGCACGCTCCCAGCCTGCGCATCAATATCTATCTCAATCACGATGAGTGTGCCGTAGCACTCGATAGCTCCGGCGATTCCCTGCACAAGCGCGGTTACCGCGTCGATAGCCTGGAGGCTCCCATCAATGAGGTGCTGGCCGCCGGGATGGTCCTGCTTACGGGCTGGCAGCGCGACTGTGCATTCGTAGACCCCATGTGCGGCTCGGGGACCATCCTCTTCGAGGCAGCCACCCTGGCGCATCACATGGCGCCACAGCTGCAGCGCGATTACTTTGGCTTTAAGCAATGGCCCGATTTTGAGGAAGGCCTGTGGGAAGAAGTGCTGGCGGAGGCGAAGAAAAAAGTAACAGGCTTTGAATACGGCCTGTACGGTTTCGATAAGGATTTTAAGGCCGTCCGCATCGCGCAGCACAATGCCGAGGCGGCGGGCCTGCAGGATAAGGTGCAGATCGCACGCCGGCCTTTCGAGCGGCTGGAAGCTCCGGCGGAGGAGGGGCTCATCGTCATGAACCCACCCTACGACGAGCGCCTGGTGAAGAAAGACATCGAATCCTTTTACGAAATGATCGGCGACCGCCTCAAACAGGCATTCACCGGTTATGAGGCCTGGATCCTTTCCGCCAATAAGAGTGCACTCAAGCGGGTGGGGCTTCGTCCTTCTCAGAAAATGCAGCTCTACAATGGTTCCCTGGAATGCAAATACCAAAAATATGAACTCTATGCCGGCAGCCGGAAAAATAAGCATCAGGCGGAAGGGTAGCGCCTTGTGGCCCTTTCTTTTGATGGCAATTGGATTGGCCCTGTCTCCCCTTGAGCTGCATGCTCAGCGCATTGAGCCGGGCCTCCGGCTGCCGAAAGATACGGCAACGGCCTTTGAAAGGCCGCTGAGCCTGTCTCCCTTGTTCCTCTCCGGAGGCGGGCCCTCGTCCCGGCCGCCTTCCTTATCGGGCCTGCTCGGCCGGCCCGATATTCCCCGCGCTTATTCCTACCAGGAGCTGGGATTTTTCTGCAAGTGGGAAGTACAGCTTGAAAAAGCCGCTCAGCTACCGGTCAAATTCCGCCTGGGCGAAGTGCAGTATGTAGAGCGGATGGAAGGTAAGCTGCCGGATATTTCCCGCCCGGATTACCGCTGAAAAATATTCTCCTACTGCACTTTCCCAGGCCGGATCATAGCAGGTTGAACAGGTCGGCTACGCCCGGTATACGGGCCAGGTTGAAGCCCTCACCGTAGTCGAAGCCCGCTTCCCTGCCGTAAGTACGCGCTTTGGCTTTTAGAAAATCGATAAAGTCCTCGCCGGAGATGGGAGAACTCAACTCTTTTTCGAATTCCTTGTCGCCGGGAATGAAGAACTGGGAGCGGAAAGCCTGCACCACCTCTATCTTCTTGTCCATGAAGCCGGTGATGTCGACCACGAAATCCGGTTTGAGGTTATAGTCCTGAATGTAGTGATAGACCGCCTTTGGGCGCCACCTCTCGTGTGCTTCTCCGGCATCGTTGGTGGTAGGTATCTTGACCAGGCCGGAATAGTAGCAGGCGTCGGCAATGAGTTTGGCGGCGCGGCCGTGGTCGGGATGGCGGTCCTGCAGGGCATTGGCCAGTACGATCTCCGGCTGGTGTTCGCGTATTACTTCAATGATCTTAACGATGTTCTCCCTATGATATTCGAAGAAACCATCCGGCATGCTGAGGTTCTTGCGGAAGGCGGCGCCCATGAGGCGGCTTCGGCCGCTTCCTTATCTCTGATCTCCGCGGAGCCGCGGGTGCCCAGCTCCCCGCGGCTGAGGTCGAGCAGGCCAACGGTTCTTCCTTGTTGAATGTGGCGCAGAAGCGTTCCGCTGCAACTGAGTTCTATGTCGTCGGGGTGAACGCCGATGGCGAGGATGTCTACTTTCATGTTTAATTTGTGGGCCAGGTCAGGCAAACCTTACGAGCCTGGGCTGTTTGGCGGCCTGCTGCTGGAGGGCAAAGGATTGTTCATACACATTGCCGAGCAGGTCCATGTAAGTCAGTTCTATCCTGAAGTTATTGTCGAGTTTCTGTTGGCCGCTGGTTTCCAGCAGTATTCGGTAAGATTCACCGGTGGAGATCTCATGGCCGCCGATGGCGTTTTTTACCAGTATGTCTTTTCTTCCCTTCACCATCAGGCTGCTGAGGCGTGCCGGCTGGCCGGCATTATGGACCTTAAAGTAGGCATCCCGGCCCAAAGGAGAGACCTGGAAGGCCTGCAGGCTGAGCTGGGGCGCCACCTGGAGGGCCTTGCGCTTTTTGCTGCGCTTCCCACCGGAAAAGCTCAGGAGAATGAGTAGGGCGAGGAAAGCACCTCCTGCGGCCACCCATTCCAGGGGCCCCATATGCTGAATGAATTCCTCTGCCGTTGATAGTAGTTGCTCTGGCTTGAATTGTTCCATGTTACTGTCTCTTGCTTTGTACCTGGTCAAAGCGGCTTTCTACTACGATTAACGTTTTTCGGGCCGAAAGTTACAAAATTGCCGGCACAAAAGGGGGCTGGCGGGAAGGAGGAGTTCTCCGGGCCTTCGAAAAACCAATCCTTTCCCGGGATGTTATATTTTTTAGTAAGGATTCAGGCACCCCATTGGATCAGTCCGTCATTTGAAACAACGAGCATAATGTTTACTGGAATAATCGAAACCACCGGCACTGTCCGCCGCATCGAAAAAGAAGGCACTAACGTGCACTTTACCATCGAAAGCCCCATTTCACAGGAGCTGAAAGTAGACCAGAGCGTGGCGCACGATGGGGTATGCCTTACCGTAGT
>CAYVVK010000317.1:5227-7479 GCA_964454855.1 uncultured Phaeodactylibacter sp.
TTAAGGACGGCACCCATACGGTGACCGCTGTAGAGGAAACCCTCAAACGCTCCAAGCTGGGCGGCTGGAAAGAGGGCAGCCTGATCAACCTGGAACGGGCCATGCGCGCCAACAGCCGCCTCGACGGCCATATGGTGCAGGGCCATGTCGACGCCACCGGTACCTGCACGGCGGTCGATGAGCGCGACGGCAGCTGGTACTACCGCTTCCGCTATCAGCCCACCGAAGAACACCTGCTGGTCGACAAAGGCTCCATTGCCATCAACGGCGTCAGCCTTACCGTAGTGGAACCGCAGGCCGACACCTTCTCCGTGGCCATCATCCCCTACACCTACGAGCACACCAACTTCAGGGAGATCATGGCCGGTGACACCATCAACCTGGAGTTCGACATCATCGGGAAGTACATCGCCAAGTATGCGAAATTGTACAGCGAGGCCGCCCGCCCTGCCTGAAAACACGTCAGCGCGGCACGCCAGTGCGCGATTTCCTATCGCGCCCTGGCTTCAAACGCTGGCGAGCCGCTTTTTCAATAAGCCGGCCTCCCGGCAGGGTTGTTGCAGGCTACCTTCGCCGGCCTGATAGCGGCCCCGGGAAAAAGTGCCGGCCCCTCATCCTGCTGGCCAAGGTGGCATTCTGGCGGCAGCGACGCTGGTATAAATGCTGACCGGCAGAATGAAATTCCGATCAGGCTTTTCTCCACCGATTCTGTTTTACTTTTTGCCCGCTTTCCCTACCTTAGTGGCGCCGAAACCCTAAATTACAGCTTCTGCAAACGAGCACGTAACCTCTCCACACCGAAACACCATTACACCATTACACCATTACACCATTACACCATTACACCATTACACCGAAACACCGAAACACCACCATCATGAACCAATCCTTCCGCGATCAATTTCCCGCCTTACAACGCAAGCACAAGGGAAATACCCTCGTCTTCATGGACGGCCCCGGCGGCACTCAGGTGCCACAGCCGGTGATCGAGGCCATTTCCGATTACTACCGCACGTCCAATGCCAATACCCATGGTACTTTTATCACGGCTCAGGAGACGGACCGCATCCTGGATGATACCCGCCGGGCCATGGCGGATATGCTGGGGGCGGAAGGGCCGCATACCATATCCTTCGGGCAGAATATGACCACCCTCAATTTTTCCCTCAGCCGGGCGGTGGGGCGCCTGCTGCAGCCGGGAGACGAAGTGCTCATCACCCAGCTCGACCACGAAGGCAACCGCGGCCCCTGGCTGAGCCTGCGTGAGCAGGGCATCATCGTACGGGAAGTGAAACTCAAGCCGGAGGGAGTGCTTGACTACGCCGACCTCGAGGCCAAGCTCAACGAACGCACCCGCCTGCTGGCCCTGGGCTACGCTTCCAACTTCATGGGCACGGTCAACGATGTGCGGCGGGCACGTGCGCTCACTTATGAAGTTGGCGCCTGGCTGTCGCTGGATGCGGTGCACTATGCTCCCCATTTCCCTGTAGACGTGCAGGAGATCGGCTGTGATTTTCTGCTTTGTTCGGCCTATAAGTTCTACGGCCCGCATGTCGGCATCCTATACAGCCGCCCCGGCCTGTTGGACCGCCTGCCTACCGACCGCCTGCGCACTGCCGCCCAGGAAGCGCCTTTCAGCATTGAGACCGGCACGCTCAACCACGCTGCCCTGGCAGGGGTATTAGCCGCGGTTGACTTTCTCGCCGGCTTCGGCGAAGGTTCGGGCCGGCGCGCCCGCTTGCGGAACGCCATGCAGGCCATTCACCAACACGAGATCGGCCTGGCGAAAAAACTGCTCAAGGGTTTGTTGTCCCTGCCAAAAGTGTCGGTGATCGGCCCTTCCATCGATAAACCACAGCGCGCCCCCACACTTGCCGTCCGGCACGCGTCCCTGCGCCCTCATGCCATCTGCGAGCAGCTGGCGGCCAAAAATATCCTGGCCTGGGATGGCCACTTTTACGCCATCCGCGCCGCCGAAGTATTGGGCCTGCTGGAAAAAGGCGGCGTGACGCGGCTGGGTATTTCTGCCTATAGCTCGGAAGAGGATGTGGAACGGGTGGTGGAGGCATTCAAGGGCTTGGAGGGGTAAGCTGCTCCGCCCTTCGCCCAAATCGAAAATGTCTAAATCCCTGAATCGGCCTGATTGAGGATTGAGTGATCTAGGATTTCCCCCGGGTTTCCTCTCCAACCTTCTGCATCAGGGCTACCCGTCTAAGGTTGGACGCTTTTGAATGCCAGGCGGTTGTGAGAGC
>CAYVVK010000318.1:0-7442 GCA_964454855.1 uncultured Phaeodactylibacter sp.
AAAGCAAATATGCACAGTCTTTTTTATTTAGCTGCAATATAGAAAGCTGCCCGCCGAAGCCTCGGCGTAGGAGGGTTGATTAGGTTGAACTTAATAAACTCGATCAACTAAACCCCCCGCTTACTCCCATAGATCAACACATGCAGGCGGCTGGTGAAGTGGAAGCCGTGCTTTTTGCACACTTCCACCAGCCAGGCCTGCTTGTCGGCCAGGCTTTCGGCGGAGATGCCTTCGGGCATGAGGTACACCTTTTTGGAGGAGATATCGTACTTTTCGATAAGGGAGAGCACCTCATCGAGGTCTTCGGGATCAGCGATGACGAATTTGAAGACGGCCTTGGAGTTGTCAGCGAAGAAGCGGTAGGCTTTGGGTTTTTCACGCAACCTCTGCGGGTTGTTGGAATTGGCCAGCTTGGGGGAGACGTTGTACTGGTTGATGCGGGCGTCGAAGGCAAGTTTGGGTATGATCGTTCCATTGGTCTCTATTTCGAACCAGTAGTCCTCGCCGAGCTCATCCATCAGTTCGAGCAGGCCTTCCTGCTGCATCATGGGTTCACCGCCGGTGAGCACCACGTTCTTGCAGGGGTACTTTCTAACCAGCGCCGCTACTTTTTCCACCGTTAATTCCGCCACTACTTCCTCGATGTTGTATTTCTCATAGCCCGGGCGGCTGTCGTACACGTGTGGGAAGCGGGTGCCTTTCCAGTTCCAGGTATAGTCCGTATCACACCAGATGCAGTGCAGGTTGCAGAGGGCCGTGCGCACGAAGATGCTGGGCTGCCCGAGGTTCTTGCCTTCGCCTTGTATGCTGTGGAAGATCTCGGGGGCGCCGTCTGGTTGGGCGATTTTTATACGTGTATGCGTGTATACGTGCATTGGTGTTTTCGTGTATGCGTTTACGTGCATTGGTGTTTTCGTGTATGCGTACATTTGCGGGGGCTTCGAATGCACCTATACACGAATACACAAAAGCACTATTTCAAAGCCAACCCCCGCCGCAAATACATCCATTGCTGAATGGCCCCCCGCGCCAGCAAAAAGAGCAGGAGCGTGAGCCACAGGCCGTTATTGCCCAGAGGCAGGGTGATAAAATAAGTGGCTACGAAAATAACAAGCGCCAGGATCATACTGTTGCGCATGGCCTTCGAGGCCGTCAGGCCGATGAAAACGCCGTCCCAGATGTAGCAGGGCGTGCCGAAGATGGGGAACAGCGCCATCCAAAACAACAGGGGGCGCGCCGCGGCGATCACATCCGCCTGATTGGTGAATACCCGCAGGATGGCCGGGCCATAGAACCAGTAGCCCAGGCTGAAGAGCACCGCCAGGCCCATGCCCCAGGCGAAGGAGAGGCGCACTGCCCGGAAGGTTTTCCGGTCATCGGCAGCACCTTTGTACTTACCCACCAGTGCCTCAGAGGCGTAGGCGAAACCATCCACCCCATAGGACATCCAGTTGATGAACTGCAACAGGATGGTGTTCACCGCCAGGGCCATTTTCCCTTCCGCGGAGGACTGGCTGTAGAAGAAAGCAAAGGCGCCGGTCAGGGCCAGGGTGCGGAAGAAGATATCGGCATTGATGCGGAGGAAACGGCTAAGCTTTTCCCACTGCAGGATGGCGGCGCGCTGGAAATGCTGTGTCAGGTAGCCGTATTTGTAAAAAAACATTCCGATGGCAAGGGTAATGCCGCAGTACTGGGCGATCAGCGTGCCGTAGGCCACCCCATCCACATCCATGCCCAGGTAATGGACGAAGTAGAAACTCAGGATGATGTTGATGGCGTTGATCACCACCGTCAGGATGAGCGGATAGATGGCGTTCTGCATGCCGAAGAACCAGCCCATGAAGGCGTAGAGCCCCAAAGTGGCCGGCGCCGCCCAAATGCGGATGTAGAAGTACTTGCTGACCAAGGCTTCCTGATCGGCGGCGGTATTCATCAGGAAGAAGCTGGCTTCCCCCAAAGGCCATTGCAGCAGCAGGATGCCGCCGGCCACCGCCAGCACCACCAGCAGGGCGCGCCCCAGGGTGTGTGTCACCGCCCCCTCATCCTGCGCACCGAAGGCCTGCGCGGCCATGCCCGTGGTGCCCATGCGCAGGAAGCCGAAGTTCCAGTAGATGAAGTTGAAGATCATGGATCCGATGCCGACCGCGCCGATGTGCAGCTCAGACAGGCGGCCCATGAGGGCGGTGTCCACACTGCTCAGCAGCGGTACGGAGATGTTGCTGATGATGTTGGGGATGGCTAAGCGGAGGATCTCTTTGTTCATAATCGGAAATAAGAAGACTGGACAAGTCTAGGCGAAGAAATATCCGGAAGCAAGACTTATCCCTATGAGGCCATAAAAAACTAAAGGATCAGGAATTCGTGGTAGTTGTCCCGGTTAATACCCTGAAAGCTGGCTTCAGGATACGTTTCCAACCAGCTTTTAGGGGCTTTTGCCCCTTTTTTTCCCCATTTAAATTCAAAACCATACAGCTGCCCACCTCTTTCTTCAACATAATCCAGTTCAGCGCCAGTGTAGGTTCTCCAGAAGTAACGATTGGCAAACCGGCGGTAGTAGGCCATCGTTTTCAGGCGCTCCACGGCCAGGAAATTTTCCCAAAGTTGTCCGACATCCGCCCGCCCGGGTAATTCGTCGAAATTATCGATCACGGCATTTCGGATACCCAGGTCAAAAAAGAAGATCTTATCCATTTTAACGACCTCTTTCCGCAGGTTGCGGCTGAAACCGGAGAGCCGGAACAGAACGAAAGCTTTCTCCAGCAGATCTATGTAGCGATGCACCGTGTCTTTACTCATACCTAATTGACTGCCCAGTTCATTCATGGAAACTGTCGAACCGAGTTGATAAGCCAGTAATCGAAGCAGATCGTAGATCGCCCTGGAATTTCTGATGTCCGCCAATTCCAATATGTCTTTGTAGAGGTAAGCATTGCTCAATTCCTTAAGGTATAGGATCTTCTCTTCCGAAGCACTAAAAGAAAAGACTTCAGGGTACATCCCGAATATCAGGAACTCCTCCAGCCTCAGGCCCAACTCAAAAGTATTGTGGTTAGCGGCCAATTCGCTGTACGCTATGGGGTACAGGGTATAGGTCCAGGTACGGCCCGTCAGGGGCTCCCGGACAGTATTCGCCAACTCGAAGGACGAAGAGCCGGTGGCTATAATTTTCAGCTTAGGCAATTCGTCATGCAGTATCTTCAGGTTAATGCCGATGTTTGGTATCCGCTGGGCTTCATCAATGAATAAGAGTTCGTAGCCCGCCACCAGGCGTTGCAGGCGGCCAAGGTCCCGGCTGGAAAGCACATCGGTAAATTCCCGGCGGTCGGCGTTGACAGATAGTGTCTTAAAGGGAAGCTCCTTCAGCAACTCCTTCACCAGAGTGGTCTTTCCAGCCTGCCGGCTCCCGTAGAGCACAATGATCTTATCTGAAGAGAAAAGACGCTCTTTGATCTGATCTTTCAATAATCTGGGTATCATAATAGCTAAAATAACGCAATTTTAGCTACTAAAGGAGTACTACTTAAGTTCTTTTTTAAAAAAGTACCCTCTGGCTTTCCTCATTGCTGGACCGAAGGCCCGGACGTTTTATCATTTTGGGATCTGCCTCTCCAGGCATGATCAGGGATAGCTCAGAAACCCTGGCGGGAAGAATTTCCTACATAGAGTTGACTCCTTTTTCTTTGCAGGAAATTAAGCACATCAAATCACAGGAAGAACACTGGTTGAAAGGAGGGTTTCCTGATGCGCTGTTGGCTCCATCGGATGTATTTACCTGGCGGTGGCTCCAGAATTTTATCCGAACTTTTATTGAAAGAGGCCTTCGTGAGCTAGGGCATGAAATATCGAGTGTAATGCTATCCCGGTTATTTAAAATGTTGAGCCATGTTAATGGCCAGGTACAGAACGCCAGCAGCTTGTCCAGGTCATTAGGAGTGAGTTCGCCAACTGTAAGCCGATATTACGTAATAACGCCTGGCACGGAGAGATACCCAAAATCAGAAGATATAATCGTCTGCAGTTTAAATGATTTTCTGGAAAAAGAAATATTTATGCTGTAGGGCGGCATCGGCATGCGAACAGTTGAAGGAGAATTTGAGTACCTTGCGAAACCTTTAGGTTTGCCTGCATTGCAGCCGATGGCATAAGCGCCTTTTTCATCCGTCAAAGGACGGCACAGTCGACGATTTTTCGTAAATTCATCGGGTATTCACCGAATCCATAATGCCCGATTACCCTCATGGCCGACGCCCTCTACACTCGCCTTTTCTACATCCCACTTTTTCTGATGAGCCTCCTGCCCCGGGCAGCCCATAGCCAGGTACCCGAAGGAGACACGATCATCTCCCTGCGCTTCGAGGCCATCGATCAGGAAGACGGCATGCCCGAGCACCGGGTATTCGAGATCCTGGAGGATCATCTGGGGCTGATCTGGCTGGGTACGCCAAGGGAGCTGGTCAAATACGACGGCTATGATTTTCAGTACTACCAATATGAACCGGAGGACTCCATTCTGGCGGCCCGGCAGTATGACGGCATGCGGGTGCACATCCTTACGGAGGGCCCTACGGGTGACCTGTGGATCGGTTCGGGATTCGAACGGCCGGACAAACCGGCCATTTTTCGCTTTGACCGGGAAACGGAAAAGGTTATCCCTTATTTGTTCAACCCACACGACAGCTTCCCGCCCATCCACAGCGGCGTCACCTCCATTCAGCAGGACAGCCGGTACATCTGGGTGAGCACCATGCAAGAAAAGAGCCTGATCCGGATAAGCCCTGAAGAAGAATACCCGGATGCCGCCGCCGCCAGTAAAGCGCCCTTCGAATGGATAGGCCGCCAACACGGCCTCTTGCCTGATGAGCGCATCTACCACATTCTCAAAGACAAAAAGGGAAGGCTCTGGCTGGGAGGAACACACGGCCTTTATCTCTGGAACCCGGAGCGGGACAAGTTTCGGTACTTCGAATCTGAAGCCCTGGCCACGTTCGAAGACAAATATTGTCAACTGACGGGCATCGAGGAAGGCCCCGATGGGAAACTTTGGATACACACCCACCGCTGCGGCGGCTTTCTCAGCTTTGACCCGCAAAACAAGCGATACCAGCACCACACCATGAGCGGGTCGCTGGATATCATGCCTGATGATCAGGGCAAGGTATGGATAGGCGGGTTTCCAGGAAGGGGCGGCATCGGCTGGTATGATGAGCGATCGGGAAAGCTCGCCAACATAGACGTCCGGCCGGATGGCTTAGACTTTTTTCCGATAGTGCGGGTGCGGGAGTATTTGCAGGACCGCTCCGGCATGATGTGGGTGGGCAGTATGGAAGGGCCCTTATTGAAGTTCAACCCGCAGCGGGCGGCATTTCACTGGTTAAAAGCTGAGCCGTCCAACCCCAACAGCCTGAGCCACAACTGGGTGACGGATATTGACAGAGATGCCGACGGCAACTACTGGATCGCTACCTTCGGAGGTGGACTGAACCGATGGAACCCGAAGGCCGGCACCTTTACCCATTACAATGATGGGCCGAATAGCGAAGTGGATCTCAGTTACCCCTATGTGTTGGACCTCACCATCGATGCTCAGGGAAAAATCTGGTATGGCTTCCTGTTTACGGCTACCTTCGACCCCAAATCCCGAAAAATACAGCAATATCGAGAAAGAGGAGGGTCGATCAACTCGCTGTACACGGATTCCAGGGGGCAGGTATGGATCGGCCAGTACCGTTCGCTCGGCAAATTCCTTCCCGAGGCCGACAGTTTCAAAGATTATGACGTCATCGTACCGGAAACACCGAATATCCGCCAGGCCGTCAACAAAGTGATGGAAGACAGCCGTGGAGATATCTGGGGTGGGATCGTTGACGGCAGGGCTGGTTATTTTCGTTTCCGGCCGGCTACCGAACAGTTCGAGTTTTTCAAAAGCGCCGCTGCCAATTGCTTTTATGAGGGCTCCAGAGGTTATATCTGGGTAGGTACGCTCGACGGCCTGTTCCGGGTAGATACTGAAACCGGCAGCAGGAAGCGTTTTGATACTTCTAGTGGCCTGCCGCACAATAATGTCCAAAGTATTCTCGAAGACGATCACGGCCGCCTGTGGCTGGGTACCGAAAACGGCCTGTGCCGCTTCGGCCCTGAACAAGGAACGTTCCGCAATTATTACGAATCGGACGGCCTGCCCGCCAACAATTTCTCCAGAGCCTGCTATAAGAATGACAAAGGCGAGCTCTTCTTCGGCGGCACTTTCGGCATCGTCTATTTCCATCCGGACAGCATCCGCGATAATGCCGTTCCGCCCAAACTGGTATTGACGCAGATGGACATATATGGTGAACCGCTGGCCATCGGCGGCGATTCTCCGCTGCAAAAGCACCTCTCCGTCACCCAAAAACTGGAACTTGGCCACTGGCAGAACGACCTTACCATCCACTACGCCGCCCTGCACTACAAAAACCCGGCGCAGAACCGGTACAAGATAAAACTGGACAATTACGATAAACAATGGCGAGAGGTAGGCACCCAACGTAAGGCCAACTACACCAACCTCGGCCCCGGCCGCTATACCTTCCGCGTAAAAGCCGCCAACAGCGACGGCATCTGGAATGAGAAAGGCATCGCCCTGGACATCACCATCTTCCCGCCCTGGTACTGGAACATCTGGTCCCAACTCCTTTACGCCCTTTTGCTCATTGGCGCCCTCTATTGGTTTCACCGCTTCCAGCTCAACCGCCGCCTGGCCCTGGCCGAAGCAGAACGGCTCAAAGAGCTGGATAGCTTCAAAACCAAACTTTATACCAACATTACCCATGAGTTTCGCACGCCGCTCACCGTCATCCAGGGGATGATGGACAACATAAAGGGCTACGATGAAGAAAAAGACATTGTCAAACGCAACAGCCAGAACCTGCTGAACCTCGTCAACCGCCTGCTGGGCCTTTCCAAACTGGATGCCGGCAAACTGAAGCTAAATTTGGTGCAGGGCGATATCCTGCCCTTCCTGCGCTACGTCACCGAATCTTTCCACTCCTTTGCCCTTAACCAGAAGATCAACCTTAATTTCTATTCTGATGCGGAGGAGATCATCATGGACTACGACCCGGAGAAGGTGCTGGAGGTGCTGTCGAACCTCCTGTCCAATGCGCTGAAGTTCACGCCCGAATATGGGAAGGTGCAGGTGGTGGCGGGTGTGCAGCCGGCAGTGAGCAGTCAGCAGCGGGCAGTGGGCAGTAGGCAGTGGGCAGGCAGGCCGCCGCGTACTGCACACTGCTTACTGCTAACTGTAACTGATACGGGCATCGGCATCGCACCGGAAGAGTTACCTCATATCTTCAGCCGTTTCTATCAAGCCTTTCCTCATAAAGGAGAACCACGCAACTCCTCCCCCCTTGGGGCAGGGCTGTTAAGTTCTCTTTAAAATGCCCTCTCACGCCTCCCGGCCTCCT
>CAYVVK010000319.1:0-6132 GCA_964454855.1 uncultured Phaeodactylibacter sp.
AAGTTGTCTGCTCACGCGGGCTCACCTCAGTGCCACCGGCCGCGCCACAAAGCGATCGCCTATCTGCAAGCGGTAGTAATACAAGCCCGCCGGCAGGCTCGCCGGCCGCTGCCAGTTGAACCACTGCCGCCCCGCCGGGAGGTTTTCATCAGCCAGCTCCTGTACAGGCTGGCCCAGGGGGTTATACAGGGTGATATTTACCCGAGCCGCTTTCGGCAGCTCGAACTCGAAGGTGAGTTGGGTGGAAGCGGGGTTGGGATAGGCGCGGAGGTTGATTTCAGATGGCCTCAGATGCGCGTCAGTGCTGGTTAGCGTCTGCCGGTTGAAGAAGTTCCAAATTTCCACGCTGGCGTTGATGTCGCGGTTGACTGGGCCAAGGGCTTCAAACCCAGCAGGCAGATCAGAGCCTCCCGGCCACCAATGGCCGCCGCCGTCGATCCGATACAGCCATACTTCCGTGCCGTCATTACAGTCATTATATCGGATAGCGGTAACGGTGGACCCGTCTGTCATATCCGTATCTTCGAAAACGGTTTCCAGAGGATCCGGGCCACATCCATTATGGCCCACCCAATAATCAATAGAGTTGAGGGCGCCCTGGGTAATCCAGGAATCCTCGAAAGGATCAACAATATCGTTGGTGCCATGAATTTGTAAAACCGGAACCGGCCGGGATGGCGTACAAGGGAAGCTCACCTGCCCTTCTTCAGCTAACATACTGGCGGTGACGGGCGCTATGGCGGCAATGCGGCCTGAAAGGGCACAGGCCAGCATGTAACTCGTAATGCCGCCCATAGAAAAGCCGGTGGAATAAATGCGAGTTTCGTCTACCGCATACTCAGATACAATCTCATCGATCATTTGTCCGAGGAACGTTATGTCATCGTATTCAGTAATGCCGCCGCCCAGGTTCCATCCTACGCCCTGAGGTGGGATAAAAGGCGGCACTCCCTGGATTCCAGTCAGGCCAATCACCTGTCCCGTTGGATAAGCGATCAGAAAATGAGCGGTATCCGCCACAGGGTTCATTTCGGAGATCCATACCTGTGATGCCCCATCCCACAGATAGCCATGCAGGTTGAGCACCAGCGGCCAGTCTTCGCTGCCGTCGTAAGCTGCAGGCACATACAGCAGATACTCCCGCTCCAGGCCATCGACAGCGATGGTTTTTTCGAGTAGTTCCTGGCCAGTAGCGGTAAAATGAAACAATAAAAGGGAAAGGATCGGATAAAGGGTAAATGAGTGTCTCATGGCAAGAGGTTTAAAATGATAAAAAATGCTTGTTAACGGTCAAGTCTCAGTCCATTTCAAACCTATACCTATTTTCCATGGAGGTGTTATGGATCAGCGTTCAGCATTTTGGTGATTTGCGTTCGAACGCGATGAAAAAGAATGGTAATTTGCGTTCAAAGCAGTGTAAGTCAACTGTCTAACTTTTTGATCTAATGGGCCTTACGTGTATCTCCCGGTGTTTCTCCAAATTCCGCTGCATATACTTTAGTAAAGTAGGATGGATCTCTAAACCCTGTTTTGGAAGCGATATCGCCAATCTTTTCATCGGTTTGAAGAAGTAGCCGGCGCGCCTCCCGCAACCGGTAAAGGCGCAGGTATTCAGAAGGGGACTTGTCTTTCAATGCTCTGATCTTGCGGTAAAGCTGGGGCCGGCTCATCAGCATCGCCCGGCACAAGTGTGGATAGACCCGGAAGTCCTCATTGTCCAGGTTCTCCTGCAGCACTCCTTCCAGCTTTTGCAGAAACTGCAGTTCGGGGTCGTTTCTGATCTCAGTGTCCGGCACATTTACCAGGCTCACATTCTGGTACTTTTCTTTTAGTTTTTGCCGTATTTCGATCAGCTTTCTCAGGCGAATGAACAATTCTTCCCGGTCGAAGGGTTTGGCCAGGTAAGCGTCGGCGCCGGTTTGCAGGCCTTCTTTCTTACTGTCCATATCGCCTTTGGCCGTTAAGAGAATGATCGGTATGTGGCTGGTGTGTTCATCTTGTTTCAGCTCCTGGCACACCTCATAACCATCTTTTTCCGGCATCATCACGTCGCTTATGATGATATCGGGCACGGTTTCAATGGCCAGCTCAACTCCCTCCGCTCCGTTTTGAGCCACCAACAAATGGTACTCTTCCTGCAGTAAGCTTTGCAGATAGTAGACTACATCCTGATTGTCTTCAATGATGAGCAACAGCGGCGCCGAATCCTTTGCAGAAACCGGCGGCGTTATAGCGGTGGCGGCGGCGGCCTCCCGGGGCTGGGTTTCCGGGGTTTCTTCTTTCCATTCCTCCAGCGGCCCCTGGTTGCGGATCGGCAAAGAAACAATAAACTCCGAGCCCTTTTTCCATTGGCTTTTCACCTCGATATCCCCCTCCATCAACTTCACCAATTCCTTCACCAGGGCCAGGCCAATGCCGGTTCCTTCTCCCTTGCGGATGATAGAATCGTCGGCCTGCCGGAAACGGCCGAATATTCCCGGCAGGTCCTGCTGACTTATGCCGATGCCGGTATCCCTGACGGATAGCCTTAACTCTTGGCCCATCTTTTGGGCGGCCACCTGTACTTCCCCGTACTCCGGGGTAAACCTGATCGCATTGGCAATGAGGTTACTCAGGACCTGGCGAACCTTCTCCCGGTCGTAATCCATTATGATCCGCTCTTCCGGGCTGAAAAAAGAAAGGCTGATCTTTTTGGAAAGCGCCAGGGAATGGAAAGAATCGGTAACGTAATGCAGAAAAGGCAGGATGTCGCTTTGCTGCATCTCCAGGCTGGCCTTGCCGGATTCAATCCTTGACATTTCCAGCATCTGATTGATCAGCCTCAAAAGGTTTTTGCCGTTGCGGCGAATCAGGCTTCTTTCTTTTTCGTAACCTTTAATCTGATCGGCCAACCCCAGGATGACCGTCAAGGGCGTACGGAATTCATGGGTAAGATTGGTGTACAAGCGGGATTTTACTTCGTCGAGTTCCCGCAGGCGTTTATTTTCTGTCAGCGACAGGCGGCGGTTAATTAAATGCTCACTATGCTCTATTTCCAATTCCCGGTGCCGTTCACTAACCGCCAGGGAAGCCGCCGTCAATAGGGCCAACAGGGTGAAAAAAGAGAATACCAGCGCCGGCATTGGATGATCTTCTCCAAAGATAAAACCTTGGAATATGGTATTAAAACTCATAATGGACAGTCCCAGGAAGATCCAAAAACCAGCCTTGGAGCCTTGTCGCCAGCGCAACCAACCCGCAATGGCCATAGCCGATATCGTCATTAAAAATAACAAATTTCGATAGGGCTGATTGATATCAAAAAACGGGAGAGACCAGGTACTGCCTAAAATCATTTGAATAACAGGGTCCAGCAGTATCAGGAAAATTAAAAGGAGGAAGATCCGGTTCATCCTCGGGAGAAATTCAGGAAGATCCAAAAGCCCTCTAACCCCAAATAAAGTGAACGCATGGAAGATGACGAACTCGATTCCCCCCCACGGCCCCACTGCAGCCAGGCCTCTTTTCCATAACCATTCCTCAATGAAATGAAAAACGCCTATATCAAGCTGGCCATGAGTGATTGGTGGAATGGCCACAATAACAAAATACAAATAGTAAATTCGATTGCGCTCCAACCTGAAGTACAGCAATAAGTGATAGAACAGGACCGTAAGCGCTAAAACACGGATCGTAGTGACCAGGGTTGTTTTCCATTGGTTGAACTGGAGCTTATGCCTTAAAGGAAACAGAGTAAAAGAAAAATGGCCCGCTACTTTTGGGCTGCGTGGCTGGACTCCTTGAAATAGCAATTTTTTCTGCTCTCCAGCATCAAAAACTATCCGTGCATCAAATTTGCCTACCCGAAAATGATTGCTATCTGGTTCTGCATCGTAGCCCACCCTGTCGAATAGGCGTAGGGTGTCTCCTTCAAGTAGGTAAACATTCAATCTCGAATAATGCTTGGGGTATTCCAGTATATACTCTTGAAACGGCTTTCGCTTACCAATGAGATCTAAACGGAACCAATGCGTCCCCTGTGGAAAAAGCTCCGGAGTATTTTCCATCCTTTGAAATAGGGATTGAACATCGGCTTGGACTATTTTTTGTAGATCATAAGCGTTTTCTGGATCATTTAAGTGAAATACCGATGAGGACAGATCGATCTTTTCTTGCTCACCAAGAAATGTATAGGTTCTACGCTCTGGAAAGCCGTTCGGAATTTGAACAGCCTCCACCTGCCCGTTCACGCCCGAAAAAAGGCTCCACCAAATGATGAGAGAAAGCAGCTTTTTCATATCTTCAAAATAAGGATTCCTTTTGAATTCCAGATTCAATGGAATGTATAGTTCTCAGCCATTTAAGGCGTCATGCCCTGCGGTTGGCCATAGACCGACAAAATGTGTACATTTAGCATAAAAGCTCTGCCTATGCCCACCCACTACCGAGCCTGCAACCTCTGCGAAGCCATCTGCGGCCTGGCCATCGAACACGAGAACGGCAAAGTGCTGTCCATCCGCGGCGATGATAAAGACCCGCTCAGCAAAGGCCACATCTGCCCCAAGGCCGTCGCCCTGCAGGATATCTACGAAGACCCGGACCGTCTGAAATACCCCGTCCGGCGCACGGCCAATGGCTGGGAACGCATCAGTTGGGAAGCGGCCTATGAAGAGGTGGCGGCCCGGCTCAAAAGCATACAGCAAAAGTACGGCCCCGATGCCGTCGGCGCCTACTTCGGCAACCCCAATGTGCACAACCTGGGCAGTATGCTCTTCTCCGGGCCGTTCACCAAGGCGCTGGGTACGAAGAACCGCTTCAGCGCCACTTCCGCAGACCAGCTGCCGCATCACGTGGCGGCGCTCACGATGTTCGGCCACGGCCTGCTGCTGCCCGTTCCGGATGTCAGCCGCACCCACTTCATGCTCATCATCGGCGCCAATCCCCTGGTCTCGAACGGCAGCCTGATGACGGCGCCCGGCTTTGCCCGCCATATGAAAGGCATTCAGGAACGGGGCGGGAAGGTAATAGTAGTAGACCCACGCCGCACGGAAACCGCCGGGAAAGCCGAGGCGCACTACTTCATCCGCCCCGGAAGGGATGCTTTATTGCTGTTAGCTCTGATCCATACCATACAGAGAGAGAAGCTAGTGAAGCTTCGCCATTTAGAGCCGGCTGTTTCCGGCCTGGAAATAGTGGAGGAAATAACTGCTGATTTCAGCCCTGAAAAGGTAGGCCCTTTCATTGGTATAGAGGCAGAAACCATCCGCCGGTTGGCCAGAGACTTTGCCGGAGCGCCATCGGCAGTTTGCTACGGGCGTATGGGGGCTTCCACGCAGGCCTTCGGCGGGCTGTGCCAATGGCTCATTAATGTGCTCAATATTGTAAGCGGCAACCTGGACAGAGAAGGGGGCGCCATGTTCAGCAAGCCCGCTTTCGACCAGGTAGCCCTGTCGGGCAGCCGGGGCAAAACGGGGATCTTGGGGCGCCGCAAAAGCCGGGTGAGCGGCCTGCCGGAGTTCAGCGGCGAGTTCCCAGTGGCTGCCCTGGCCGAAGAGATCCTCACTCCCGGCGAAGGGCAGATACGGGCCATGGTGACGGTGGCCGGCAACCCCGTGCTTTCCACACCTAATGGAAAATTGCTGGACGAGGCCTTTTCCGGCCTGGAGTTCATGCTGGCCATTGACATCTACATCAATGAAACCACCCGCCACGCCAACATCATCCTGCCCCCTACTACCGGCCTGGAAACGGAGCACTACGACATCATCTTCCACGTTCTGGCCGTTCACAATACGGCCAAATATTCTCCACCTCTTTTTGACAAAGAAGCCGATCAGCGGCACGACTGGGAGATATTTCAGGCCCTCGCCGAGCGCCTCAGCGGCCAGCCCGACAATGGCATGAAGCCCCAGCATATGCTGGGCTTCGGCTTCCGTGCCGGCCCCTATGAGCTGAGCCTGAAACAACTGGCCGAAGCCCCCCATGGCATCGACTTCGGCCCGCTGCAATCCTGCCTGCCGGAACGCCTCTTCACGCCCGACAAAAAAATCCCCCTGGCGCCCGATATTTTTGTCCAGGATATCAGCCGCCTGAAAGCGGAAATGAAAAACTGGAAAAAAGTATCGGAGAGCGAATTCCCACTTGAACTGATCG
>CAYVVK010000319.1:6142-6939 GCA_964454855.1 uncultured Phaeodactylibacter sp.
CGGCCGCCGCCAGCTGCGTTCCAACAATTCCTGGATGCACAACGCCCGGCGGCTGATGAAAGGCAAAGAACGCTGCACCCTGCTCATCTGCCCGGAGGATGCCGAAGCTTTGGGCATCGAAGACGGCCAGCAGGTGAGGGTATCTTCTGAAGTAGGAGCCATACGGATTAAAGCAGAAGTCAGCCCGGAGGTCATGCCCGGTGTGGTGAGTATCCCCCACGGCTGGGGGCATAGCCGCGCCGGCATCCGGATGAAGGTGGCCGAAGCCCATCCGGGGAGCAGCATCAATGACCTGACCAGCCATAAGAGTATTGATGAGCTGACCGGGAATGCAGCATTCAGTGGCGTGCCGGTGCGGGTCGAAAAGCTGGATTAAAGCCGTATCATTCTACCCTCAAACTTCGGAGCCGGTTTAGCGCCGCCGCCAGCTCCATCTTACGGAAGGCGGCAAAATGCCCCTCCCGGCGCTGGCTGAGTACATCCAGGCTTTCTTGTTCGACATCCTGCATGACCCTGTCCAGTACTTCCTGTAAGCTCCGCCCGTCCATATATTTGCGGGCGTAGAGCAGGGCTTGCCCTATGGCGTTAAGCTGGCTGTGGTGCACCAGCTGCTCTACCGCAGACAGGTCGATCTCGTAGCGGCCCAGCTGAATGCTCCGGGTATCGAAAGCCCGCACCTTTTCCCGTTTGCCCTTCTGCGCATCGATGCTTCTCCCAATGGGTGTCCTGGGAGAGAAGGCTCCAAACTCCTTACCTCCCTCCTCCTGCCGTTCATCCTGATGCTGCCGGGCAATGGC
>CAYVVK010000319.1:6949-7437 GCA_964454855.1 uncultured Phaeodactylibacter sp.
AAGGTCGTGCGGCTGGTAATCGACCATACAGATGACCTTGTCGGCGATATCGAAATACATGCCGGAGCCTCCGGCTGCCAGGATACAGGACACGCCCTGTTCTTCGTACAGCTGCCGGGCTTTATCTACGAAAGGCGTGATGGGCTCCCGCTCTTTGGGCACCAGTTGCTGCATGCGATGGTCCCGGATCATGAAATTGGTGGCGGAGGTATCCTCGTCGATCAGCAGCAGGCGGGCGCCGGCCTCCAGGGCCTCGATCACATTGGCGGCCTGGGAGGTGCTGCCGCTGGCATTTTCCGTAGAGAACTTTCGGGTGTCTTTCTGTTGGGGTAAATTATTGATGAAAGGAGAAATATTGGTTTTTTCCACGTAGCGCCCGTCCTCTGCTCTGATCTTTACTGCATCGGGCAGGCTTACTACCAGCTCGCGGCCATCGCCGGGGATGTGGTTGTACACGCCCAGTTCCAGGGCGCGCAACAGGGTGGATT
>CAYVVK010000320.1:0-2029 GCA_964454855.1 uncultured Phaeodactylibacter sp.
TTGAGCACCTGCGGCGGGATCGACACCACGGCCTCGCCGGGGCGGCTGGCGAGCCGGAAGGCGCCCTGCAGCTGGTCTGCGGCACCGGCTACGGCATTCTCGACCCGGTTACCTCCCAGGATGTGATCACCTTTACCGGCTCCGCGTCCACCGGCCGTAAGCTTAAATCCCAGCCCCATATCATCGAGCAGGCTGTACCTTTCAATATGGAGGCGGATAGCCTCAACGCAGCCATCCTGGGGGAAGATGCCGAGCCGGGTAAGCCCACCTTCGACCTCTTCATCAAGGAAGTGCGGCGCGAAATGACCGTTAAGTGCGGCCAGAAGTGTACCGCCATCCGGCGCATCATCGTGCCGGAAGAGATGCTGGAAGATGTGCAGCTGGCGCTCAGCCAGGAACTGCAAAAGACCACCATCGGCAACCCGCAGGTGGAAGGCGTGCGCATGGGCTCGCTGGTGAGCCGCGGACAGGTGGAAGAGGTGCGCCGCCGGGTAGAGGAACTGGCCGGCGAAAGCCAGGTGGTGTACGGTGACCTCGACCAGTTTGAAGTCACCGGCGCAGAGAAAGACAAGGGGGCCTTCTTCTCCCCCATACTGCTGGTCAACGACGACCCCTTCAACAAGCGGGCGACTCACGAAGTGGAAGCCTTCGGGCCGGTGAGCACTCTCCTGCCTTACAAAAGGCTGAGCGAAGCCATCGAGATCGCCAATATGGGCAAGGGCTCGCTGGTGAGCACCATCGCCACGGCCAATGAGCGCATCGCCCGCAACTACGTGATGGGAGCAGCGCCTTATCACGGCCGCATCCTCATTCTCAATGCCGAGAGTGCTAAAGAGAGTACCGGCCATGGCTCGCCCATGCCTATGCTGACCCACGGCGGCCCGGGGCGCGCCGGCGGTGGCGAAGAGATGGGAGGCATCCGCGGGGTGAAGCACTATCTGCAGCGCACCGCCATTCAGGGCCATCCCAGTATGATCAGCGCCGTCACAGATGTCTATCAGGTGGGCGGGCGCTACAAGGAAAAGGAAGTGCACCCCTTCCGCAAGCACTTCGAAGAGCTGGAGGTTAGCGAAACCCTGATCACGGCCAAACATACAGTGACCGAAACCGACATTATTAACTTTGCCAACGTCAGCGGCGACCACTTTTACGCTCACGTAGACGCCACTTCTCTGGACGGCACCATCTTCGAGCGGCGCGTGGCGCATGGCTACTACATCCTGGCCAAGGCCGCCGGCCTGTTCGTGGACGGCAGGAAAGGGCCGGTACTGCTAAATTACGGCATCGAGGATTTCCGTTTTACCAAGCCCGTGTATCCGGGCATGACCATCGGCGTGCGCTTCACCTGCAAGGAAAAGATCGCCCAGGAAAAGCGCGATGAGGAGGATGTGCGCAAGGGCATCGTCAAATGGCTGGTGGATGTGTACGATGAGACTGGCGAGACGGTGGCTATTGGGACGATACTGACTATGGTTCGGATGAAAGATCAGAGTGAAGATAACCAACCATCTTAAGCTTCTTGTTCCTTGATTTTTTCACTAAAACCCCCATAATTATGTTACATCGCGCACTTTCTGAAAAGGTCATTTCTGCATTTTACAAGGTTTATCGGACGCTTGGGCATGGTTTTCTGGAAAAAGTTTATGAAAACGCTATGCTCCTGGAATTGGAGAAACAAGGCCTCAATGTACAGCAACAGAAAAGGATCAATGTTTACTACGATGGAAAGGTCGTTGGCGTTTACTTCGCTGACCTAATTGTTGAGGGAACTATAATTATCGAACTTAAGGCCTCTGCTTCCTTACGAAAGGAGCATGAGTATCAGCTTATTAATTACTTGAAGGCTACGGATAAAGAGGTGGGTTTTCTTGTTAATTTTGGCAAGGAGCCTCAATTCACCAGAAAGATCTTTACCAATGATCGGAAGGAATGGCTGAATAATAAGTAAGCTTGTCAGGATAGGACACGCCTGCCTGCCAAAGCCGGCGGGCAAAGGCAGGGACAACACGGCCTGACACGAACGCTCACG
>CAYVVK010000320.1:2129-7403 GCA_964454855.1 uncultured Phaeodactylibacter sp.
GACAGTCCGTGCAGTTCTGTGTTTTTCCGCGTACTCCGTGTTCTATACACGTCATGATAGGACACGGACAACACGGCACGACACGAACGCTCACGGACAGTCCGTGCAGTTCTGTGTTTTTCCGCGTACTCCGTGTTCTATACACGTCATTATGGGACACGCCTGCCTGCCAAAGCCGGCGGGCAAAGGCAGGGACGGCACGGCCTGACACGGCCGCTCACAGACAGTCTGTGTTACTCTGCGTTTTTCGCTCGACGCCAAAGCTATGAGCGACGATGTCTATTTACTCCGTGTTCTACCGTTAATGAACTATACCCTCTCCACACCGTTCTACCAAAAAACCAAAACATGCGTATTCTCCTAACCGGCGCCACCGGCTACATTGGCAAACGCCTGCTTCCCGTGCTGATCCAGCAAGGCCACGAAGTGATCTGCTGCGTGCGCGACGCCGGCAGTTTTGAGATCAAAAAAGGCTGGGAAAGCCGTGTATCCGTATTTGAAGTAGATTTCCTGGAAGAGGTGGATATGGAAAAAGCGCCAAAGGAATTCGACGCCGCCTATTACCTCATCCATTCCATGTCGGCAGCCATAGGCGATTTTAAGCCGCTGGAAGAAAAAGCCGCCACCAATTTCCGCGATTTTGCAGAAGAAACCTCCTGTCAGCAGGTCATCTATCTGACCGGCATTGTCAACAGCGAAGAGCTGTCCAGCCACCTGGAGTCCAGGCTTAAGGTGGAACAGGTACTCGGTGCCGGTACCGTGCCGCTCACCGCCCTGCGCGCCGGCATCATCATCGGCTCTGGCAGCGCCTCCTTTGAGATCATCCGCGACCTGGTAGAGAAACTGCCGGTGATGGTCGCTCCCAAGTGGGTGAACACCCGCTGTCAGCCGCTGGCGATCCGCGATGTCATTCAATTCCTCACCGGCGTATTGCTCCGGGAGGATTGCTACGGAGAAAATTACGACATCGGATGCAACGAAGTGCTGACCTACAAAGAGATGCTGCTGGGCTATGCAGAAGTTCGGGGACTGAAAAGATACCTCTTCACCGTTCCGGTGATGACCCCCCGCCTGTCTTCCTACTGGCTCTATTTTGTGACTTCCACGACCTATGAGCTGGCTGTCAATCTGGTCAACAGCATGAAGGTGGATGTAGTCTGTCGCAATAATAACCTGGCCCGGAAGCTGGGCATCGAGCTTACTTCCTATAAAAAGGCCGTGGAACTGGCCTTTGATAAGATACAGCAAAACACCGTAGTTTCCAGTTGGAAAGATTCGCTGGTGTCCAGCTCAGAGCAGGGCTCCCTGAATAAATATTACGAGGTGCCGGAGTACGGCTGCTTCAAGGACGAACAGCAGGTAGAAATAACCAACAACACCGTAGATCAGGTATGGCGCAATGTACTGGCCATCGGCGGAGAACGCGGCTGGTACTACGGCAATTTCCTTTGGAAGATCAGAGGTTACCTGGATAAGCTGGCCGGCGGCATCGGCCTGCGGCGCGGCCGCACCAACAAACACAAGGTCAGCCCCGGCGATGCACTGGACTTCTGGCGCGTACTGGCTGCCGATGAGGAAGAGAAGCGCCTGCTGCTCTATGCCGAGATGAAACTGCCGGGAGAAGCCTGGCTGGAGTTCCACATCGTAGAAAAAGGCGGAAAACACTGGCTGAAGCAGAAAGCGACCTTCCGGCCCTTTGGCCTGCTGGGCCGTATTTACTGGCTTTTGGTACAACCCTTTCACTTGTTTATCTTTAAGGGGATGATCCGCAATGTCGAGAAATACCGGCCGGAGGAGAGAGTAGAGAGAGAAGCCATATAAAGACTATAATCAAAACAAAGCATATGCGATTTATCATCACCTTACTCATCAACGGCCTATTGGTCTACCTGGTATCCGAAATGCTTCCCGGCGTGGCCGTCAGCAGTTATCTGGAAGCTATTCTGGTAGCCTTACTACTGGGCGTCGTTAACTTTTTTATCCGGCCCATACTCACCATTCTTACCCTGCCCATCACCATCCTCACGCTGGGCCTGTTCCTGCTCGTCCTCAACGGAGCCATGGTGCTGCTGGTCGACTGGCTGCTGGCCGGCTTTGAAGTAGACGGCCTGCTCTGGGCCATCATCTTCGCCGTCATCCTGGCCATCTTCAACCTGATAGTGGGTAGTATGATGGGTACCAAGGATTAAAGTTTACTTATACTGCTTCGAAAGCAGAGGCTGAAACGCCTTATTATCAGGCGTTCCGGGCAGATTGTTAAATTGTTACATTGTTCTGTCCGCCTATTAATTGGCGGACTGTTCCAGTTTACTTATACTGCTTCGAAAGCAGAGGCTGAAACGCTTTATTATCAGGCGTTCCGGGCAGATTTCTACAATGTCAAATCATTATATTGTTCTGTCCGCCTGCTCAACGGCGGCTCGGGGGCCTTCATTTTTCGCTCCATTATGCCTATCTTTGCTAACGAACATTCATTCGTATCATAAGGCATGGAAGACAAGACCCAGTTAGGCGCTATAGACACCGCTTTTGAGAACGGCATTGCCCGGATCACCTTTTCTCACCCCGCCAGCAATTCGCTGCCCGGAAAGCTCCTGGCCAGCCTCGCGGCAGGGATCACCGAAGCAGGAGAGAACGACAAAGTTAAAGTCATCATACTGCAGAGTGGGGGCCATTCCACCTTTTGTGCCGGCGCCAGTTTTGATGAGCTGATCGCCATCGAAGATTTTGAAACCGGCAGGCGCTTTTTCATGGGCTTCGCCAATGTGATCAATGCTATGCGCCAGTGCCCGAAGTTCATCATCGGGCGGGTGCAGGGAAAGGCAGTGGGCGGAGGCGTAGGCCTGTGCGCCGCTACCGATTATTGTATTGCCACTCATGCGGCTTCGGTGAAGCTAAGCGAATTGGCGGTGGGCATCGGCCCCTTCGTGGTGGGCCCGGCGGTGGAGCGCAAGGTAGGCAAAGCCGGCCTGGCTGAGTTGGCCATCAATGCCACCGAATGGAAGACCGCGCAGTGGGCGCAGGAAAAAGGGCTGTTTGCCGAGGTATTCAATACCACCGTCCAGATGGATGCCCAGGTGAATATGCTGGCCGAAAGGCTTTCAGCCTCCAACCCGGAAGCCATGGAGATGATGAAAAGAGCCTTCTGGGAAGGTACCGAAAACTGGAATAACCTGCTGGAAGCACGCGCCGCCATGAGCGGCCGCCTGGTGCTCTCCGAGTTTACGGCGAAGGCCATTGAAAAATTCAAACAGAAAGCCTGATGAACCCCAAAGACATTCTCAAGGGACAGTTTCTTAAAGTAGTAGATAATCAGCTGCAGGAGAACAAACCGCCGGAAACGGCACAGACCCTGCAGCGCCTCAAGGATGAAGGGTATTCCGAAAAAGACGCCAAACTCCTGATCGCCCAGTGTGTAGCCCTGGAGATCTTTGAAGTGATGAAGTCTAACCAGCCCTTCAACAAAGAGCGGTATGTACACAATTTGAACAGGCTGCCCGAAACGCCATCCGAAGAAACTGAATAAAAAAGCATCACCTGACATGAATAAAACCGAAGAATACCTGCTTTCTACTTCAATGCTCGATACAGAGGCTCCGGAAGTAAAAGCTTTCATTCAAAGGGTAACCCAGGGTGCCCGTAGCGAGCGGCAGAAAGCTGTACGGATCTATTACGCCGTGCGCGACGGCTGGAAGTACAATCCCTACAACATCAGTTTTCAGCCCGAAGACATGCGCGCCAGTGCGCTGCTGGAACGTGAGGACGGCCACTGCCTCGACAAGGCCATACTGATGATCGCTGCCTGCCGGGCAGTGGGCATTCCTGCACGGCTTTACCTGGCGAAGGTGCGCAACCATATTGCCGCCGAAAAGATGACAGAAGCGCTTGGTACCGATGAACTGGTGCCGCACGGCTATGCCGGCCTGTGGCTGCATGGCCGCTGGGTAAAGGCCACCCCGGCTTTCAACAAGGAGCTTTGTGACAAGCTCGGCGTAGACGCACTGGAGTTCGACGGTTGCAGCGACTCCCTTTTTCAGGAGTTCGACAAGGCCGGCGGCGCATTCATGGAGTACCTGGAGGAGTACGGCCACTTTTCGGATGTACCCCACAGCCGCATTATCGAGTTGTTGAAAGAGCACTACCCGGAAGTATTTGCCGACAATAACGGGCTAAATAAAGAGAAAGTCCTGCAAAGGATCGGCCGGAACGCGGACCTACAGGCCCGCGATGTGGGAACGCAGGCCCTAAAGTGATCAAGGAGCATGATTCCTGCCGAAACCTACAAACCCCGCTTCGGATTGCGTTGTTTTCATTAAAGCCAATTGCCCAAAATAAAACCTAACCATGATCAAGATCAATACCAGGATTCCCAAAAAAGTACTTTTGAAGGGGTTCCGCCTGATGGCTACCGCCAAGGCCATGGCTGAGCTTTACGAGGATAATTTTAAATTGGTATCCAAATACGTGCACGCCACCTCCCGCGGCCATGAGGCCATTCAGCTGGCGGCCGGCATGCAATTGCTGCCACAGGATTTCGTTGCCCCTTACTACCGCGATGACGCCATGCTGCTGGCCATCGGCATGCGCCCCTATGATTTGATGCTACAACTCATGGCTAAGCGGGACGACCCCTTCTCCGGTGGCCGAAGCTATTACGCCCACCCCAGCCTCAATGATCCCGATAAACCCAAGATCCCGCACCAGTCCTCCGCCACCGGCATGCAGGCCATTCCCACTACCGGAGTAGCCATGGGCGTTCAATACAAGGAAAAAATGGGGCTGTCGGACGACAGCATCACCGAAAAACCAGTCGTGGTCTGCTCCCTGGGCGACGCCTCCGTCACGGAAGGCGAAGTGGCCGAGGCCCTGCAGATGGCTGCCCTGAAGCAGTTTCCCATCATCTACCTGGTGCAGGACAACGGCTGGGACATCTCCGCTAATGCCGAAGAGACCCGCGCCCAGGATGCCAACGAATACGCCAAAGGCTTCCACGGCATCGAAACGCGCAGCATCGACGGCAATGACTTCTTCGAGTCCTACCTCTGCATGCAGGAAGTCATCCGCAAGGTGCGCAAAGAGCGCCGCCCCTTCCTGGTGCACGCCAAAGTGCCCCTGCTCAACCACCATACCTCCGGCGTTCGCAAAGAGTGGTACCGCGATGACCTGGAGCAGCACGAGCAGGACGACCCTTACCCCATCCTGCGAGCTCAACTGCTGGAAGAAGAGATCGCCGAACCCGAGCCGGAAGCGGGTCAGGTGCGGCTCCAGATCGCC
>CAYVVK010000321.1:0-7372 GCA_964454855.1 uncultured Phaeodactylibacter sp.
TCGGAACGCGGGCCTCCAGGCCCGTGAAGGCTGCTCCGGGCAGCCATTTAAAAAGTAAAAGGATACTAAAAACCTGCTTGAAGCAGTTTTTTCGCGGGCCTGGAGGCCCGCGCTCCAGCTCTCCGGCCCAATCGTCACACATAAATATCCAGGATCACCAGCGAGCCGAAGATCAGGCTGGCCACGCCATTGGTGGTAAAAAAGGCGATATTGACCTTGCTCAGGTCATAAGGCTTCACAAGGGTATGCTGATACACCAGCAGCCCGATGAAAATGGCCGCCGCCGCCCAGTGCAGCCAGCCGAAAGCAGGATACTGCTGGTAGAGTAAATACGCCGCTCCGAGGATAAAGGCAGCGCTGAAGAGGTGCAGTACGGAAGACAAGCGCAGCGCCCCTCTCCTGCCCAGCGCCACCGGCACGGAATTGAGGTTCAGGGAGCGATCAAAGTCATCGTCCTGCAGGGCGTAGATGATGTCGAAGCCCGAGACCCACAACAATACCGCTGCCGAGTACAACAAAGGCAGCAGCGCAAAGCTACCCGTAACCGCCAGATACGCGCCGATGGGCGCCAGCGAAAGGCCAAGGCCCAACACAAAATGGCAGAGCAAAGTAAAGCGCTTGGTATAGCTGTACCCCAGGACCACCAGCAGCGCCACCGGCGACAGGTAAAAACACAGGGGGTTGATGAACCAGGTGGTGGCTATGAACAACGCACAATTGACAATCACGAAGGCCAGTGCCGCCCGGGGCGAAATGATGCCCGCGGGGATCTCCCGGCCGGCCGTGCGCGGGTTCCGGAGGTCGATATCGCGGTCGAGATAGCGGTTGAAAGCCATGGCGGCGCTGCGGGCGAAGACCATGCACAAGGCCACCAGCAGCAGCAGGCGCCAGCTCAGGCCCTGCTGTTTTTCTAAAGTAGCCAGAAAACAGCCCAGCATGGCAAAGGGCAGGGCAAAGACGGTGTGGCTGAATTTGACCAGGGACAGATAATTCTTCATTGGGGCAAAGATATTGACCCGCCGGGACTGGTTCAAATTTTAGGGGGGCGTAAAGTGGAAATTTACAGCCCAATAAAAAAGAACCCCGCCCGAATGAAGCTTCATCCGGGCGGGCTCAGGGTTTATGTTATAAGGCTTTGCTTACTGCGTAACCGTAGGCTCGCCACCTTCGGGAGCAATAACTTCGCCTTTCAGGTAGATGAAGGTCTGCGGCGGGTTGGTGTTCGCCGTGATGGTCACCTTCTGGTTGCGCTTGCCTTTCTTGTTCTTGGAGTTGAACTCTACCGTGATCTCGCCTTCGCCACCGGGAGGGATCGGCTCGCGGGGCCAGCTCGGAACGGTGCAACCACAGCTGCCTTTGGCATTGCTGAGGATCAGCGGCTCTTCACCGGTGTTCTTGAACGTATAAGTGTGAGATACCTTTTCTCCATCCTGAACCGTACCGAAGTCGAATTCCGTTTCGGAGAAGGCCATGGTAGTGGTCGGGCCAGTGGGCACGGTAGCCTGCTGAGCGGCCGGCTGAGCTTCAGCGTTCGGGTTAGCGGGCTGAACCGCATTGGGGTTCTGCAGGCTTTGTGCAGCTTCCTGCTGTGCGGCAGTTTTATTGTTGTTACAGCTGGCGAGGAAACCTACTGCCAGCAGAGCGAGAAGAGCAACTTTGATCTGCTTCATCATTTTGAATAAATTTTGGATTTGTAATTTCAGTTGATAGTCACAAATGTAGTAAACGAACAAACACCGCCCGTTAAACGATCTTGAAAGATTGTTAATGAGTTGTTAATCCCAAGTTAAGGATTATCCCCGGTGCATGGAATTATGGGGCCACCTTCAGCTTTTTCAGTAGCCCGAAGAAAGCTTTTCCAGCTTTGGAGAAGGCTACTCCGTAACTTCCAGGCCTAAACCTAAACCTAAACCTAAACCTAAACCTAAAACCCAAAACCTCAACCCAATCCTGCCAAAGCTTACGCCAGCTTAGTATATTTGAGCAAAATAACAGGCACTTGAGCGATTATGCTGACCCGCTGGCCACATAAAGTTTACCGGTTTTTCCGGCGCCTTTCCTACCGGCTCATCCGCTGGCTGGCCACGCACATCTCCAACCGGAACTACCAGATCATCGTCAGCATCATCATCGGTATTGTCAGCGGGCTGGTGGCGGTGGGTTTGAAATTTCTGGTGGCCCTGCTGAAGGATTGGATAGAGGGCACCGACCCTACCCGGGAGCAGCTGCTCTTCGTTTTCCTACCGCTGGGAGGTATTCTTCTCACCATCCTCTTTGTGCGCGTCATCCTGCGGCGCAATCTCACCACCGGCCTGAGCGGGCTGATCTACGCCATTTCCAATAAAAAGGTCAACCTGCCGAAGTACGAGACATACGCTCATGTGGTGAGCAGCTCCCTGACGGTAGGCTTCGGCGGCTCGGTAGGGCTGGAGGCGCCCATCATCCGAACCGGCTCGGCCATCGGGGCCAATCTGGCCAGGATACTGCAGGTGGGCCGCAAGCGGCAGACGTTGTTCCTCGCCTGCGGTGCGGCAGCCGGCATGTCGGCCATTTTCAACAGCCCGGTGGCGGGCGTCATTTTCGCCTTTGAAGTGCTGCTCGCCGAGATGGCGCTGCACTCCTTCATCCCCCTGCTGATCTCGGCAGCCACCGGAGCGGTCATCGCCAAGATGTTGTACTACGAACAGCTTTTCTTCCTTCCCACCCTGGACTGGGCACTGGAGGCCATCCCCTTTTACCTCCTTATGGGCGCCCTGTGCGGCCTGCTTTCGGTGATCATGATCCGCGCCAACATCCGCATCAGCAATTACTTCATCAATGTTAAGAACCCTTTTGTCAAATTAGGGCTGGGTGGTTTATCCCTCGGCCTGCTCATTTTCCTGATGCCTCCGCTGTTCGGCGAAGGCTACGACACCGTCAACAGCCTGCTGGCCGGCAACCCACAGTATCTGGTGGAACACAGCCCTTTTTATTTCCTGTCCGATAACCAGCTTATCCTCCTCCTCTTCGCCCTCATCATGCTGGTTGCCAAGATATTTGCCAGCTCCATCACCATTGCCATCGGTGGAAACGGCGGGGTATTTGCCCCTTCTATGTTCCTGGGCGCCAGCCTGGGTTTCGTTTTCGCCCAGGCCGTCAACATGCTCGATATCGTCACACTGCAGGAGGCCAACTTCATCGCCGTGGCCATGGCGGGCCTGCTGAGCGGCGTGTTCAAATCTCCGCTGACCGGCATTTTCTTCATCGCCGAGCTCACCGGGGGCTACGGGCTGTTCGTCCCCCTGATGCTGGTCTCCGCCCTCTCCTATTTCGTCTCCATCTACTTTGAACCCCACTCCATCTTCACCCGCGAACTGTTCGAACGCGGGCTGTGGGCGCCCCCCCACGAACGCGACCTCAACATCCTCAAAGCCATGGACCTGCGCGGCCTGCTGGAAACCAACTTCCGCAAGGTGCATCCCGATATGCCCCTGGGAGAATTTGTGAAAGAGATCGCCAAATCCCGCCGCAATATCTTTCCGGTAGTGGATGACGATAATATGCTGAAGGGCATCGTCCTGCTGGATGACGTTCGGGAGGTCATGTTCGAATCCGGAAAATACGACAAGGCCTACGTCCGGGACTTCATGCACAACCCACCCACCATCATCGACGTCTCCGAGCCCATGGAAAAGGTCATGAAACAATTCGACTTCCACAACGCCTGGAACCTGCCGGTGGCCGACCGCGGAAGATACCTGGGCTTCGTCTCCAAGTCTTCGGTCTTTAACCGCTACCGGGAGCTGCTGATCGTGCGGAGCCAGGAGGTGTAGGATTGGTGTTGCGGTATTGCGGTATTTCGGTTTTGAGGTGTATTGGTGTTGCGGGTTTAGGGTTTTGCGGCCGGGAGCCTTTGTAGGTTGAGGCTGGTTTTTGAAGGTGGAGCCTGTTCAGAGAAGCCTATTCGGACTCCGAGAGAGACTGTTCAAACCACTGTGTTTTTCCGCCTGCTTTGCTGCAGGCCAGCAGGTACCTTTTAAACCGCAACACCCTCCGCCCGCCGAAGCCTAAGCGTAGGTGGGGCAACACCGTTAAGTCAGATTTCAGATGCCAGACGCCAGATGTCAGACGCCAACACACCAATACAATATCGTATCGGAAAACCGTAACACCCGTAAAACCACAATACCGCAACACCGATATACCGATATACCTTAAACCGATACACCTCTACACCCCGATCACCTCTACACCCCGATCACCTCTTCACCCACGCCTCAAACCCCTCCCTGCCCCGCGCATTCAGGCACCTCTCCGCCGTCAGGCCGCCCTTGCGGGCGGAGAATACGCCGTAGCGGATATCGTGAATGCCCTCCTTGCTGTGGGCATCGGGATTGATGGAGATCAGAATGCCCTTTTCCAGGGCGTAGGGTATCCACGACCAGTCGAGGTCAAGGCGGTAGGGGTTGGCGTTGAGCTCGATGGCTACGCCGTTGGCGGCGCAGGCGTCGATCACCTTGAGGTGGTCTACGGGATAGCCTTCGCGGGAGAGCAGCAGCCGGCCGGTAGGGTGGCCCAGCATGCTCGTGTAGGGGTTTTCGATGGCGGTGATGAGCCGCTGCGTGGCCTTTTCCTTATCCATGCGCAAGGTGGAGTGGATGGAAGCGATAATGAAGTCAAAAGCCTTGAGCACATCCTCCTCGTAATCCAGAGCGCCATCGTATAGGATGTCGCTTTCGATGCCTTTGAAAATGCGGAAGGGCGCCAGTGTTTTGTTGAGGGCGTCGATCTCTTCCATCTGCCGGAATACCCGTTCCGGCTGCAAGCCGTTGGCGTAGAAGGCCGATTTGGAGTGGTCGGTAATGCCGATGTATTCGTAGCCCAGCTCTTTGGCGTAGGCCGCCATATCGCTAAGGGTGGCGCCGCCGTCGCTGTAGGTGGTGTGGGCATGGATCACGCCCTTGATGTCTTCCTCTGTGAGCAGTTCAGGAAGCTCATCCCGGCGGGCAAGATCGAGGGCCCACTCCTGCTCCCGCAGTTCGGGAACCACATAGGGAATGCCCGCCCGGCTGAATATTTCGGCTTCCTCCCCGGTTTTGGCCAGCGCATCCGGCCAGGCCCGGTAAAAAGGTTCGACGAAAGCGGGGGCCCCGGTAAGTTCAAAGAGGCGGGCGCCGAAGGTCTCGGCCGGGCATCGGTATAGAATGACAGGAGTGCCGTTGGCTGTTTTTGCGCGGATAACCCTTTCTTTGTCTTCCTCCATGTCTGAAAGCAAGCCGTCCAGCAGAGTCGTAAGCTCGCCATCGATACCGATAAGCACTTCTATCTGCTCCACGATGTTCGCCCGCCGCCGGATCGCGCCGCAGAGGCTCACGGGTACCTCCGGCAGCCTTTTCGCGATCTCTTCCAAAAGCAATTCCGCCTCCGCCTCCAGCGCCGCATAGTGAAATTTGTTCTTCGACCGCTGGTAATACTCGAGCTGCTGCCGGAGGGCATCCTGGGTTTTCTTACCGAAGCCTTTCAGCTCCACCAGGCGGTTCTCGTTCACCGCGTACAGCAGCTCCCCAATGGATTCTACCCCTAACCCTTTCCAGACCGCTTCTATCTTTTTGGGGCCGAAGCCTTTGATGCTCAGCATTTCCTGCACGCCCTCCGGCGTATCGGCCTTGTAGCGCTCCAGCGTTTTCATCCTTCCCGTTTCCAGCAGCTCCTGTATCTTGGCGCTGATGGCTGCCCCCACCCCTTTGATGCCGGCGATCTCCGCCGCATCCATCTCCGCCAGGGGGCGGTCCAGCCCGCGCAGGGTCCGGTAGGCATTCTGGTAAGACCGGATCTTGAATTTGTTCTCTCCGTGCAGCTCCATGATGTGGCCCAGCAGCTGGAAACTACGGGCAATCTCTTTGTTCGTCATAATCGGCAAGTCATTTTCCGGGGCAGGCTTTTTCTCATCTGTGCCCCGGTTTTTTAAAAAAATAGAGGTAACCATTTAGCAGCTCGCCCAATAAATATACCAAACACCTTACATCACCACTCATTAATTCGATTATCATGAAAACCATTTCTTTGCTGCTGATGCTGTTCTCTTTTGGTTTTTACTCCCTGCAAGCCCAGGACCTGGCCGTTTCGGCGCCTTTGAAGCAAGATAGTAAGTTACATCCAGGGATCGAAGGCCCGGAAAAAGCGAAAAGCGAGCTTCCGCTTTACCTACAAAATTACAAACCGCAATTCCCGGGCGGAGAAAAAGCGCTGGGAAAATTCGTTCAGGACAAGCTGGAGTATCCGAGCCAGGCCAGAAAATATGGCGAAGAAACAGATATTGCCGTGTATTTCCGAATCGAGGCCGATGGAAGCATCTCCGATATCCGCATAGACGACAACAGCGGACTGGGCTTTGTGGAATCCGCCACGGCCCTCATGCGCCAGATGCCGAACTGGACGCCTGCCATTCAGGCTGGCCGGCGAGTTGGCAGCTGGAACAGGATACCTCTGCAGTTCCGGTTAGAGTAATGTTGCCGGGATAGCAGAGTTGACAAACCTTCAGGCTGTCTGATGCTATGGATGCTCTTTTGAGCCCTGACGAGGGCGTCAGGGCTCAAAAGAGCATCCACAGCCCCCCTCAAAACTCCACCTCCTTCTCGATCACTTCTTCGCCACGCTTAACCACCACCGTAGTCTTGTCACCGGCTTTAAACTTCGCCAGCCCTTCCATATAGCCGTAGATGTCTTTAATCTCCATATCTCCGATCTTAATGATCACGTCTCCGTCTTCCAGGCCGGCCTTCGCGCCCGGCCGCCCGTCAATGACGCCATCGATGCGCATGCCTTCACCCTGGTAGACGTAGTCGGGCATCACGCCCAGGGTAACTTTAAAGTCCGCTGCCTTGCGGCTTTCGTCTTCGTCCCTGGTCTTGGTGAATTCCAGTTCACCGGCATCGTCGAGCTCCTCGATCAGGGCCAGGATGTAGTCAGATACCAATAGCAGGCCCTTATAATTGACCAGTTCGGCATCATCGGCCGGCTTGTGGTAGTCTTCGTGCTGGCCGGTGAAGAAATGCAGGACGGGAATGTCCTTCAGATAGAAGGAAGTATGGTCGGACGGCCCGATCCCGGAATCCGAGGTTTTGGCCTGAATGCCGCCTATCGACAGGCCGTCGAGCGCCTTCTTCCAGGCCGGCGAGGTGCCCGCGCCGTTGATGGCCAGGACTTTTTCTTCGTTCAGGCGGCCCACCATATCCATGTTGAGCATGTAATTTACCTTGCCCAGGTTGATGGTGGGGTTATTTACAAAGTACTTGGAGCCGAACAGGCCCATCTCCTCACCGGAGAAGGCAATGAAAAGGTAGTTGTTGTTCGTCGCCCGGCCGTCTTGCAGGGCTTCGGCGATGCGCAGCAT
>CAYVVK010000322.1:0-7358 GCA_964454855.1 uncultured Phaeodactylibacter sp.
CCAGAAATAAGATCACGAAGTTTCGCATAGCTTTAGCTAATTTGTGCAAAAGTAATGATTTTTGACAGCCTGCAAGGGCCGGCTGCCGACGAATTGCCGGGGCCGCCGGAATTGATTAGTTTTGCGGCGTAAATAAAAATAAACTATGGCATTTGAAAAGACCATTCTCGTTACAGGTGGGGCAGGCTTCATAGGGGCCAACCTGTTGCGTTACCTGGTGGAGAAATACCCTTTCTACCAGCTGGTGAACCTCGATAAGCTCACCTATGCCGGGAACCTGGAAAACCTCAAGGATATTGAAAACCTGCCCAATTATACTTTTGTAAAAGGAGACATCGTGGATGCAAATCTCGTGCAGGGGCTGTTCGAAGAATACGGCTTCGACGGGGTGATCCACCTGGCCGCCGAATCGCATGTCGACCGCTCCATCACCAACCCCATGAGCTTTATCGAAACGAATATCGTGGGCACGGTAGTATTGCTCAATGCCGCCCGGGCCCACTGGAAAAACCCCGAAGGAAAGCTTTTCTACCATGTCTCTACCGATGAAGTGTACGGCAGCCTGGGAGAAACCGGCCTGTTCACGGAAGAGACGGCCTATGGCCCGCGTTCACCCTATTCGGCCTCCAAGGCCAGCTCCGACCATCTCGTGCGCGCCTATTACCATACCTACGGCCTGCCGGTGGTGGTGTCCAATTGTTCCAACAACTATGGCCCCTACCAGTTTCCCGAGAAGCTGTTGCCGCTCATGATCAACAACATCCGCCAGCGCAAGCCCCTGCCTGTTTACGGCGACGGCCAGTACACGCGCGACTGGCTGTGGGTGGAGGACCACGCCTCGGCCATAGATCTCATTTACCATAAGGGCAGGGTGGGCGAGACCTACAACATCGGCGGCAACAACGAGTGGAAGAACATCGGCCTGGTGCAGGAACTCTGCGACATCATGGACGAGCTGCTGGGGCGCCCTATCGGGGATTCCCGCCAGCTCATCACTTTCGTAAAGGACCGGCCGGGGCACGACCGCCGCTACGCCATCGATTCTTCCAAGCTGCAGCAGGAACTGGGCTGGAAACCCACTATTCAGGCCGCCGAAGGCCTGCGGCTTACCGCCCAGTGGTACCTGGAACATACCGGCTGGCTGGAAAGGGTGACCTCGGGAGCGTACCAGCAGTACTATGAAGAACATTACGGGTAATGATAGCTGACACCTCCGAGTAGGCAGGCATTTTCCACCCACACCCTATCTGATGGCGGCTGTTTTTCTGAAAGGATAGCCGTAATTTTGCGATCAAAAAACCAATGGCGGCCGCTGCCCCAAGGTGTCCCTGATGCCCCCTGGTGCAGCTGCCACCTTAAACCTCCTTATTCATTATGTTACCCAAAAGAATTCGCGTATTCATCCGCCGCCTGCAGCGCTTTTTTATTACTACGGTGATCGGTGGAGTAGCCGTGGTGCTGCCCATTACGATCTTCGTTTTACTGGTGCGCTTTATCGTCAACATCACTTCCGGCATCCTGGCGCCCATGCGCAATATCTTCCCCTTCTCCAATGACGTGTCCCGCTGGCTGGTCGACCTGCTCTCGCTCAGCATCGTCATAGCCGTGTTCTTTCTCATCGGCATTACGGTACGGACCCGCTTTGGCAACCAGCTCTTCACCCGCCTGGAAGACCGCTGGCTGATGCAGCTGCCTTTCTATTCCGTACTGCGGGAGACGGTGCGGCAGTTTTTCGGCGCCAAGCGTACGCCCTTCTCCCAGGTTGTCCTGGTGGACGTGTTCAATAACGGCAACCTGATGACGGGCTTTGTCACGGATGATGAAGTGGGGCAGGGATATATCACGGTTTTCGTTCCTACAGGGCCCAACCCCACCAATGGCTTCATCTTCCATGTAAAGGAGGAGAACCTGCAGTATGTAAAAACCCGCCCCGAGGATGCCATGCGGACCATCATCGGGGTCGGGACGGGTTCAAAAATACTGTTTGGTTAGGGGCGAGGTTGTTTTCAGGGCTGAAAGACTTCCACCGGATCGAAGAATGCCGGCCAGGAGAACCAGAAGCCGATGTAGGCGTCCAGGCCCGGCAGCCGTTCTCCCTGGCGGGGGCCGCTGACTGCTTCGCCGAAGATGTTCCAGCTGTTTCCTTCCTGGTCAAGCATGAGGATATCCGTCTGCGCCTTATTGGAGTTGGGCTGGAACTCCAGCAGGGCGCCGTCCGGCAATTTCCGTTGATAGGCTACGATGAAGTTCTCTTCTTTACTGCCGGCGATGACGATGTCTTTCCCTTTGAAGTTGTCCTGGTAGACCACCACTTCCGTGCCGGCAGTTTCCGTATCGAAAAGGCCCAGGTGATAGAATTTGGCTTGCAGGTTCTCCACTATGCCCAATCCCCGGTCTTTGGCGGGGAAACGATCATCCTGATTGTTAATGGGAAATAGGATGAGATTGTTGTTGGTGCGGTAATCCCCGTAGGGATACTGGTTGTAATTTCTGGCAAATCCGGTATTGGTATTGAGTACTTCGGAATCGGGGTAAAGGGTTTTCCAGGTAGCCCAGGTGGTTTCCACCAGCGGGTAGGTGGTAACGGGCTGGCCCGCCAGTTCGCCGGCTACGGCGCGCAGTTCCATTTGCGACCAGCGGCTGTCCGTTTTGCGGTCGTAGGGGATGAGGTTGGTATTGTACAACAGGCCGGAGACGCCAAAGGTGGTCACGCTGTTGTTGATCTCCCGTTCCCATCCGATGCCGGTGCCGGTCAGGGGGCAGTAGGTGATGGCCACCGGAAAGTTGTTGACTTCGTCATTGACGATCTCGTGCCAGTCCAGTACGGGGTGCGGGTAGGCCCGGACTTCATTTCCCACCTTAATGCCGAGCACGAGGTCATTGTCATTCAGGAAAGTGACTTCCGAAGCGGTAGTGAACTGGGGGTCATCGATGGAGGGAATGCCGTCTTTGCCTGGCCCACCGTCGAAGACATCTTCTCGGGGGATGAGCCAGTTGCTGGTTTCCTCATCGTTATTGCAGCTCGTCAGGCCGAGGAGAAAAAGAAGGCTGCTGAAAACTAAAAGAGATAATTTTTTCATGGCAATGGGTTTATGGATTGCTTGAAATTGATCAAATGATAAAATCCGAGGTTGATGCGAAAAGTAGGGGTGGCCTGAGTACCGGTGATGTCAGCGAACAAGGGCAGGCTTACATTGGCGTTGAAGGAAATGTCAGGTTGTATCCAATAGGTGAACCCGGGGTTGATGAATACCCACTGACCACCGGTGCTGGGTACCCGTTCCCCGTTTTGTTCATCAGCTTGTACCTGCCGGTAGCGCAGCAAAAGAGATGGGTCGATGATGGCCCGGGCAATGAACAGGCGGTCGCTGAGGCTGGCCATCAGTTGCCATTCCTGGCCGAACTGGTAGGTTTGGTTGCCCAGGTATTCGGTATTCCTGCCCTTATGGCTGTAGGCTGTTGTGGCGCTGAAGGACATGCTGGGGCGAAATTTAAGGTTGTGGCTCCAGTTGGCCCATAGGATGCCGTCCCAGGCGCCGCTTCCGGGTTGCAGGTCGGCATTCAGGGTGATGCCCTGCCGGCTGCGCAGGCCAGAAGGGCCGGTGGGCAGCTTGGTGCCCAGCCCGAGAAATAGCGAGCCTGCAATTTTTTCAAAATGCAAGGCCCTGTATTTAAACAAGAGTACCACATCCCCCGGCCCTTCCGTGGAAGTAAGGTCCGTGGAGCCGAACTGTTCGATCTGCCGCTCCTGGCGCACCCAGGAAAAAAGGGCATCTACGGCAAAATGCTCGGTAAAGCTGTACCCGGCTTCCAGCAGCAGTGAGTGAGTACGCCGGCTGCGCGAGGCGTCATCCAGTTGTCGTCGCCCGGTTTTCAGGGTTTCCAGCACATTGAGGTCGTAAGCGAGGTTTAGCTGCAGGGCCTTGCCTTCTGAAGGCGGCAGGCCCAGGTTGCTGGACAGTGGCACACCGCCCGAACAACAACTTTGGCCCAGGCTTGCCAGGGGAAAAAAGAGTATGAGCAGAGCTCGAACTATAATCTTCATGGCCTCAACAGTTTGTGTCTTCACTTTTTCTGACTGCCGGGCAGGCAGCTTGGAGTTCTATGGCCTGCCAATGGTTTGCTTATCGGTGTTTGATATACAGTAATGAAACGATGGGAGCCGAAAGGGGTTGTATAAGAGATTCGCTAACAGAAGCTTCTGTCCCGGCTGGGACATGCCCGTGAGCATTCCGTCTAAAAAAGGTGTTAAAAAGATACAACCCACAACAGCCTAAAAACTAAGAAATGATATCCAGTAGAATCCAGGTTTTGATTCGCCGTTTTAATCGCTTATTCCACCCTCCGGGAAACGGTGCGGCAGTTCTTCGGTGCAAAGAAAACGCCCTTCTCCCAGGTGGTGCTGGTGGATGTTTTTGACAATGGCAGCCTGATGACGGGTTTTATTACCGATGACGAGATAAAGGAGGATTTTTTCACTGTCTTCGTGCCCACCGGGCCCAATCCCACTAATGGCTTCATCTTCCACGTGAAGAAAGATAAGGTGAAATACCTGGACACCCGCCCTGAGGACGCCATGCGGACGATCATTGGCATGGGAACAGGCTCGCGGATATTGTTTGATTAGTGCAATTAATCATACCTTTGCCAAATGTTAGGATTACAAGTACTATACGAAGACAACCACCTGATCGCCGTCAACAAACCGGCGGGTGTACTGGTGCAGGCCGACGAGACCGAAGACCGGCCCCTGAGTGAATACGTGAAAGACTACATCAAGGACCGCTACAATAAGCCGGGAGCCGTTTTCCTGGGCACCATTCACCGGCTGGACCGTCCGGTGAGCGGTGTGTGTATCTTTGCCCGCACCAGCAAAGCACTGGCGAGGATGAACGAGCTGTTCAAGGAGCGAAAGATACAGAAGTTGTATTGGGCCGTTACTGAACAACGGCCGGAGCCTCTAACAGGGCATTTAACCCATTATATCGAAAAAGACCGGCAGCGCAACGTAGCTCATGCCCACATCAAGCCGCGGGGCGCCGCCAAGAAATCGGAACTGGATTATGCGCTGATGGCCGACCTGGGCAATTACAGCCTCATAGAAGTGCGGCCCACGACCGGCCGCCCCCATCAGGTCAGGGTGCAGCTGGCCCGTATCGGCTGTCCCATTCGGGGAGATGTCAAGTACGGTTTTCCCACACCTAATCCCGATGGCTCCATCAACCTGCACTGCCGCTCGCTCTCCTTCGAGCATCCGGTGAAAAAAGAACCCGTAACCATTATGGCCGACCCTCCCCTGGAGGATGATGTGTGGAATATGTTCGCCGAACAATGGATGGACTGAGATGGAACCAGCAATTCCCCGGGGGCATCCGCCCTTCGCCCGCCTGAGCTATAGTTCGCCCGATGACCCCTTGCTGAAAAAGGCGGTGATCAATGCCGTGGAGCTGGCCACAGGCCGCCGCCGGCTGGAACGCCTTTACAAAGAAGCCCGGGAAGCAGAAAGCTGGCAGCCGGCACCCTGGGAAGCAGTATTGGACAAGCTGGAAGTGAAGCTGCGTTACAATGACGCTCCTTTGCAGAAAGCACCGGCTACCGGCCCGCTCGTTTTTGTGGCGAACCATCCTTTTGGCGTGCTGGATGGCCTCATTCTCGGCTACCTGGTGAGCCAGGTGCGCAGCCATTTCTATGTAATGGCCAACGAAGTACTGGCCCGGGAAGCCTCCCTGGCCCCCTATCTGTTGCCTATTGATTTTCGGGAAAACCCCACAGCCTTTCGCACCAACCTGGAAACCCGGGCCCGGGCTATGGAACACCTCAAGGGAGGCGGCGCCCTGGCTATTTTTCCCGCCGGGGGAGTGGCCACGGCGCCCCGGTTCTGGAAAAAGGCCCGCGACCTGGAGTGGAAACGCTTCGTGGCCAAACTCATTCAAGTCAACCAGGCCACTGTAGTACCCCTCTATTTTCACGGGCAGAACAGCCGCCTGTTTCAGCTGGCCAGCCAGTTGAGCCTCAACCTTCGCCTCAGCCTGCTGCTCAACGAGATCCGCAATAAGATCGGAGCGGAGATCGCCATCAGCATTGGCAGCCCCATTCCATACGAGGAGATCGGCCACCTCAAAAACCGGCAGCAGTTACTGGATCATCTGCGGGAGTTGACCCTTGCCCTGGGGAGGGAGCAGTAGGCAGTGGGCAGTGGGCAGTGGGCAGTGGGCAGTGGGCAGTGGGCAGTAGGCAGTTCCCCACTGCAAACTGCTCACCGCAAACTACCCTCTGCCAAAGCTTCCCCAACAATCCACCCGCCTGTCCAGGCAGCCTGGAAGTTGAAGCCACCGGTGATGGCGTCGATGTCGAGCACTTCGCCGGCGAAGTACAGGCCGGGGAAAAGCTTGCTTTGGAAGGTTTTAAAATCCACTTCTTTGAGGCTTACGCCGCCGGCTGTGACGAACTCTTCTTTGAAAGTGCTTTTCCCATCCACCTGAAATTCGCGTTGGCAGAGGGTTTCGGCCATTTGTACAAGGGCTTTGTTGCTGAGTTCCGCCCACCTGGCCTGCTCCTGTATCTTCAGGAAGGTGAGAAAGCTGCGCCAGAGGCGGTTAGGCAGCGCGAAAGGTGCTTTGGCGTAGATTTGCTTACTGGACATGTCCCGGCGCAGGCCCTCCAGTTCTTCGCGTACGGATTCGATATGCCGGTTGAGCCAGTTGACGCGGATCGTAAAGTGGTACTTCAGGGCAGCCAGTTCGCGGGCGCCCCAGGCGGAGAGCCGTAGTATGGCTGGCCCGCTCATGCCCCAGTGCGTGATAAGCAGCGGGCCGGTGGCGGTAAGGCGGGTACCTATTACCTTCACTTCCGCCATGGGCACGGAAAGCCCCGGGAGGCCTTCAATGCGGGGGTCTTTAATGTTGAAGGTGAACAGGGAGGGCACCGGTTCTACTATGGTATGGCCGAGCTTTTCCAGCAGCTTCCACATGGCGGGGCTGCTGCCGGTAGCCAAGAGGACGGCATCGGCGGAGTAGGTGTTGTTTTTGGTGTGTACCTGCCATTGTTCGCATGCCGCCGCGGGAGGCTGCAATTGCTGTACGCGCTCCTGCATTTTGACTTCTACGCCTACGCTGCGGGCGGCTTCCAGCAGGCAGCCGACGATGGTTTGAGACTTATCGGTGGTGGGGAACATGCGGTTGTCCTCTTCGATCTTCAGCGGTACGCCCCGCTTTTCGAACCACTCTATGGTGTCGCCGGTGCAAAAGCGATGAAAAGGGCCGCTCAGCTCGCGCTCACCGCGCGGATAGTGTTTGGAGAGGTCTTTGGGAACGAAGCAGGCGTGGGTGACGTTGCAGCGCCCGCCGCCGGAAATCCGG
>CAYVVK010000323.1:0-7350 GCA_964454855.1 uncultured Phaeodactylibacter sp.
GAATAAGGCCAGCACAACGGCCAGATGTATATTGATATTTTTCATTTCGATTTAGTTTTTTATTTACCAGCAAAGGAACAATGCCAACAATATAACAATATAACAATATAACAATATAGCAATCCAACCCCCTACCTCCCCTCATCCGCCATATCATCGCAGTGATACTCATCATACTGCTGCTTGCGGGTGGCGGGTTGGGTTTTGCCTCCGTTTTCCTTATTGCTCATCATCTTTTGAATGAGTCGGTGGCGCTCCTGAGCGATGGCCTCCCGCATCTTCAGGTCCTCTTCCCGGTCGAAGAACTTAATGCCATCGATGAAGGTCTTTTCCGCTTTGGTGTACATTGACAGGGGGTGGCCGGACCAGAGCACCACATCGGCATCCTTGCCTACCTTGATGCTGCCTACCCTGTCGTCTATGTGTAAGAGCTTGGCCGGGTTGAGGGTGACGAACTTCAGGGCTTCCTCTTCCGATACGCCGCCGAAGAGTACGGCCTTGGCGGCCTCCTGGTTGAGGCGCCGCGCCATTTCGGCATCATCGGAATTGAAGGCTACGGTAACCCCTTCGCCGGCCATAAGTGCTCCATTGTATGGAATGGCCTCAATGACCTCGTATTTGTATGCCCACCAGTCGGAGAAGGTAGAACCACCGGCACCATGCTCGGCCATCTTATCCGCTACTTTGTAGCCCTCCAGGATGTGGGTAAAGGTATTGACGCGAAAGCCGAACTGCTCGGCCACTTTCATCAGCATATTGATCTCACTCTGCCGGTAGGAATGGCAGGTGATGAAGCGCTCGCCATTGATGATCTCCAGCAGCGCCTCCATGTCCAGGTCTTTGCGGTAGGGCTTGCCCGATGCTTTCCGCTCACCGTATTCTTTAGCCTGGGTGAATTTGTCGACATACACCTGCTCTACGCCCATGCGGGTCTGTGGAAAGCGGATGCGGTTGTCATCTCCCCAGTTAGACTGCTTGACGTTCTCTCCCAGGGCGAATTTGATGAACTCGTCGGCCCCTTCAAACTTCATCTCTTCCGGGCTGAAGCCCCAGCGCAGCTTGATGATGGCCGACTGTCCGCCGATGGGGTTGGCAGAGCCGTGCAGCAACTGTGAAGTGGTCACCCCGCCCGACAGTTGCCGGTAGATGTTGATGTCTTCCGAATTGACCACATCACCTATGCGCACTTCGGCGGTGCTGGCCTGGCTTCCCTCATTCACCCCACGGCTGATGGCTATGTGGGAATGCTCATCGATGATGCCGGGGGTGAGGTGCATGCCGGTACCGTCGATGACTACCGAACCTCTGCTGCCCATATCCCGGGCGACGCGGGCGATCTTCCCATCCTGTATCAGCACATCGGTATTTTCCAGTATGCCTTCTTCTTCGTTGGTCCAGACCGTAGCATTTTTTATCAGGTAGGTTTGGGGCTGCGGGCGCTCCGTCCAGCCATAGGCCATGAATGGGTAGATCACGTCTCCCCATTCCGGGGCCTCACTGCTGTCCTCTTTTTTCTTATCCTCTTCCTGCTCCGCTTCGCCGGAATAAGTAGCCGACCATTCCACCCACTCGCCTTTTTCATTCTGCCCTTTTCCCGACCAGCTCTTTCCTTCCATAAGGCCAGAGAGGCGTACAGTGTTGGCTCCTTTTTCCGGCTGGAAAGACAAGGTGGCCAGTGCGTCATCCCGGCTGAATTTTACTTTCACGGAAGTAGTGTCGTTCATTTTAATGGCCATTTCCGGTTTGGCTGCCTCTCCTTTGGCCAGGAGGGTATAATTCTGATCTCCAACTTTTAATACATAGGTACCCAGCCATTCGGGCGTATCCAGCGGTTCATGGATGTATGCTTTGCCTTTGATCCAGGTATGGTAAATTTTCGTTTTATCCTCGAAGATGTCTCCATCGGTAATGATGAAATTCGCCCACTTGCCGGCTTCGATGCTGCCTACCTCCTCGTAGGCATTCACCAGTTGGGCCGGCGTATAGGTCAGGGCTTTCAGCGCAGCCTCCGCCGGAAGGCCATACTTAACGGCCTTGCGCAGGTTGGCCAGGAAGTCTTTCTTTTTTTCGAGGCCGTCCGTAGTCAGTGCCAGCTCTACCCCTGCTTTTGCCAGCAGGCCGGCATTGGCAGGCGCCATTTCCCAGTGCTTCATTTGCGCCAGGGTTACCTGTTGTGCATCAAAAGGGTCTTCCACGTCGTAGGCATCCGGAAAAACGAGCGGAATAATGAAAGCAGAACCGATGGCCTTCAATTCTTCCAGCCGCTGATACTCATCACCTTCTCCCTTGAAGATGTAGTTTTTTTCAAATTCTTTGCCGAGCTCGGCAGCACGCAGGGCCTCCAGCCTGCCGCCCACGTCGAAGACCTGAGGCATGTCCTGCACGGCATTCCAGGCTTCCAGCGACAGGTTGACTTCCTGCGGCTGTTTGCTGTACCACTGGCCATCGTAGTAAGTTTGGCGCAGCAGGGCGATAGAGCCCATCAGGGAGCTGGGATAGGACTGAGTGGAAGTGCCTTTGTTGAAAGACATATGGTGGGCGGCGTTTTCCCGGACGATCATCTCATGCGGGCGCTCATCACCCAGGGCTACCAGGGTGGAAGTGCCCCGGGAGATGCCGTCCATACGGTGAGCAGCTACCAGGCCGAAACCCAGTTTGCGGTATTCGTCCGCTGCTTTATCGTCTGTAGAGAAATGCTCATGGCCCCGGAATTCGGGCTTCAGCGCTTCGTTCCAGGAGTAGGCCCCTTCCTTATTGGAAAGCATTTGGGGCTGCAGTTCAGGCCGCTCGCCTTCTGCTTTGGGCTTCGGCATGCCATAGCTGGAGTACAGGTCGATGAAGGCCGGATATATGGTTTTGCCATCCAGCTCCACCGCTATGGCGCCTTTGGGCACTGCGCCGCCGGCCTGTACGGAGACGACTTTGCCATCCCTGATAATAAGGGTGGCATTATCGATCTTTTTGTCAAAGGCCTGGTAAAGAGTGGCCCCGGTAAGTGCGTAGAAGCGCTCCCGTGGGTCGTTGACCCCGTTGCCGGGAAAGGTTTCCTGAGCCTGAAGCAATGGGCTCAGCGCCATCAGTAAGCAGATAGTAAAGAAGAGTTTTTTCATACTTCAGTTGATCTGTTTGTTAGTAATGGAGATTCTTCAAATTGCAGTGAGATGGAAAAACGAACATGAGGTAAATAAAAAAAGGACAACCTTTGTTCTCACTGGCGGGTTGGTAGAAAAAGGGCAAGATAAAACAAGCATATGGAAAAGCGGAATGAAATGGTGGGCCAGTTTGTACAGCATCTGCGAAAAAGCATCGAAGAAGATAGCTTTATCAAACTGACGCTCAGCAAAGCAGGTGGAAAGAATAAAGACTTTAAAAACGTTTACGCCCGCCTGATCGAGCTGCGGGGAGAGGAGGTGCTGTCCTTTACCCTGCGCTATGCCACCAAAGACATCGTCAAGAACCATCCGGTGCCGGAAGGGCTGGCCATGGTGGCGCTCTGGCTGGGCGAAGATTTCCTCGACGGCAGCCTGTTCACGCTGGAGCAGGACGTGTCCATTCAGTTCAGCAAAAAGCGCAAGCCCCGCCTGTTCTTCCGCCCGCCCAGCCTGCAGGAAAAGCCTTCGAAAAAACACAATAAACAAAAGCAGTATCTCATAGGCGCAGAGGACAGCCCTTACCTCCACCCCATGGGTATTACCAGCGCCCAGGGCAAGGTGCTGGCCAGCGGCCAGGCCAAGTTCCGGCAGATCAACAAATACATCGAGATCATCGACAGCCTGCTGCAGCAACATCCATTGCCGGAAGAACCACACATCGTAGACATGGGCTCCGGCAAAGGTTACCTTACCTTCGCCCTATATGATCATCTCACCAACGGCCTGGGCCTCAAACCCAGGATCACTGGCATTGAACTAAGGCAGAAGCTGGTGGACTTTTGTAATGAACTGGCCGGAAAAAGCGCTTATCCACAGCTTTCCTTCCTCGCTAAAGACATTCACGATTTTCAGCCCGAGTGCATCGACATGCTCATCGCTCTGCACGCCTGTGATGTCGCCACGGATATTGCCATCGCCAAGGGCCTGCAGGCGGGTGCCGAGATCATCGTGGCCGCCCCCTGCTGCCACAAACAGCTGCGTAAACAAATGGAGTGCCAGACAGACATGCAGGCCATTTTGCGTCACGGCATTCTGGAAGAACGGCAGGCGGAATTACTCACTGACGGCATCCGGTCCTTATTGATGGAGGCCCATGGCTACCAAACAAAAGTATTTGAGTTCATCTCTACCGAACACACTGCAAAGAACCTGATGATCGTGGGTATGAAGGGAAAAAAGGATCCAGAAGCAATGAAAAAGGTGGAAGCCATAAAGCAGGACTATGGCATCGAATACCACTACCTGGAAAAACTACTGGAGTAGGCCTCAGGAATTGAGAGGAGAGGAGTCATTCGCCAGTACGGCCTCCCGCGCTGCTTTCATCGGAATGCCAATGCACTTCTTTTCCATATAGGAAAGCATGCGTTCTACCAGTTCGCGGGTAGGGCCATCGAGTGTTTCCACTTCCTTGCGGAATACCTCGTTCATGGCCCGGTTTTTCACCTGTTTGATCTCGGTAGGCACAGCCCGCATAGCCAGTTCGATCTGGCGCTGCCTCAGCAAAGAGGGAAACGCTGCGAGATATTCCCCGAGCAGGTCCTTGGCGCGGTGTACTTCCTGTTCGCGGAAGGCGAGATTCGACTTGGCCAGGTGGCGCAGGCCTTCGATCTCGATGTAGTGGAGCTCGTTGTTGTCCACTACTTCCGGAGCCACATTATGAGGAATGGCCAGGTCGATCACTACTTTGCGGCCTCCTTCGCCATTGGCTAGCGTGTGGTAGAGTTCAGGGGTGATGATGGGTTCCGTGGCCCCGGTGCATACGATCATGCAATCGAAACCCTCTTTATAATCAGTAAGGGCAGATAGCGGCAGAGCTCTGCCTTCGAGTTGCTCCGCCAGTTGGGCCGCCTTATCGAAACTTCGGTTGAAAACGGTGATGCTGCTGAAATGGTGCTTGGCAATAAACTTGGCCACCAGTTGGTTGGTTTGCCCGGCGCCCACCAGGAGGATGCGTGCATCCTTGGCCAGGTGGGATTTCATCATGCGCTGTATGGCGAGAGAAACCACGGATACCGGCTTATCACCGATACGGGTTTTGGAATAAACCGCCTTGGCGGCGGCTACCGCCTGCTGGTAAGCCAAGCGGAGATACTCGCCGGCCAGGCCCCAGGCGTGGCACTGGTCAAAAGCCTCACGCAGCTGGCGGAGGATCTGCCGTTCGCCGATGACAAGCGAATCGATGGAAGCCGCCACATCCAGGAAGTGTTCCAAAGCTTCCTCGCCCTCATAGAGGAAGGCATGATCTTCAATATGATTAAGGGCCTCTATAGGCAGGTGCACATTCACACTCTGAAAAAAGTGGGAGGCAAAGTGGGCATCCAACGGCTGGCTACTGGTAAAAAAGTACATCACCCGGTTGCAGGTAGGCAGGTAAAATAACTCATCGATATTAAACTGCTTTTTGATGGCAGTAAGCCGGCCTTTCAGCTCACCTTCGTCGGAGGCTTTTATCACAAAATCGCCAATGTTCTTCAGATTGGATTTCTTGTGCGTTACAGTAAGGATCTTATAGTTCGCCAGCATGGTTCCTTAAAAATTCTATGTTTCAGCTTACAAAAATAATTCCAGCCCTCCGATCATGTGTCACGAAACTGTAACAAGCTTAAACAAAACTATTATCGTATGCCACTTCAAAGAATGACTTTTGTCGCTTCTCAATGAGACATTACTCAAATATGACAAAACCTCACCTTTCTGAACGTTTTGTGACAATGCGCCCTACCTCAGTAAGTAAAGGGATTGAGCGGGAAGTTGCAGATGTTTTCTTATAGGATACACCCGGAAGAAGAGCAGCGTTGTCAGTCCCTCGTCATATATTGAACAAAAGGTTTTACTTGATCTCTACCTGGCCGGCAGCATTGACGAAGATGGTGTTCCCGATCTCCTCGTAGCCTTTGAAAACAGCTGCTCCTTTGTGAACGACCACCTCGTCGCGGAAGCCGAGGATAGTGAGGTCTGCATCTTTGGATTTCTCGCTGATGATCACCCGGGGATCGATGTCCTGCTTACGAGGAATAAGCTCGATATTATTTGGAGAGATCGGCAGCTGCCCCGCCTCGATCAGGCCGAAGAGGCGGTTGCGTTCCGTATCAATGGTTTCCTCAGGATAGATGGCAAATATCTTGATCACGCCCCGGCTCCATTCCTGGTGGCCCAGGATGATGTACCCCAGAAGGATCATCAGGTTGGCATTCTCATAATCGTTGGAAGTGATCCAGATGTGAATGCTCTGCCTGAGGCCATATCCTCTCTCGGTACTCCCCAGGATGAAAATGTCGAAATCAATAGAACGGATCAGCTTGAAGTTATCGACGATGTCCTCCAGGTTTTGGGGATTCATTTTGGAATATTCTACCATAAGGACGTTATTCTCCGTTCCCGATATGCCCGGCAACTGAATGACCTGAGCAACGGCCGAGGTGTAGGAAGGGCTGATCAGGGTATCGATATAAATGTTGCTCCCGCTGGCCTCCGCCATTTTGATCAGGCGTTCTTTCGATTTTTTGGCCTGCTCATGCGTGCTCCGTGACAAATAGCCGTTGATGCGGTGGATGTAGGTGCCGAAACCATAGCGCTGCGACACCCAGCGCAGCAGGTCGAAGGCCCCCATGCGGTCGAAAGAATGCTCTGAGATGCAAACCACAGAGGGCCGCCAGCTCACTGCCTTTTCTTTCTCCGCCTTTTGCAAAAAGACCTGCAGTTGCCGGCTGACCTGGAAGATCACCCCCTGAAAGATCACCGCCAGGTTTTTCTTTTCTGGATTATAACGGCTTACCAGCAGGTAAAAAACGACCATGAGCAGGAGCGCCAGTAAGGCATAGGCCGGGTTCATAAAGAACATCAGGCCAAAACAGGCCAAGGCGCCGAAGAGCGAAATGTACCAGCGGGAACGGAAAGTAGGCCGGTAGGAGGGGTCGGCCGCAAAATGATTCAAAAAGGAAATAAGGCACAAAGAACCGTAGGTCACCATGAAAAACATAGAGATGATCTTGGCCACGGCATCCAGTTCCCCCAAAAGCACGAAGAAGAAGGCCAGAGCTATGGTAACAACGGTAGCGTTGAAAGGCTCATCGTTTTTCCCCCGCCCTCTTGACAGCCAGTAGTTGAAACCCCGGGAAGGCAGCAGCCGGTCGCGCGCAATGGCCTGCAGGGTGCGGGGCGCCACCAACACCGACCCGATTGCCGAAGAGATGGTAGC
>CAYVVK010000324.1:0-7344 GCA_964454855.1 uncultured Phaeodactylibacter sp.
GGCGGGGTTGGTGCCGTGTGCCGATTCGGGGATGAGGGCTATATTGCGGTGCCCTTCTCCTCTGGCTTCGTGGTAGGCGCGGATGACCAGCAGGCCGGAGTATTCTCCCTGGGCGCCCGAGTTGGGTTGCAGGGAGCAGGCGGCAAAGCCGGTGATCTCGCTCAGCCAGGCTTCCAGTTCTTCAAAGATCTTGAGGTAACCCTTGGCCTGATCCAGGGGCGTGAACGGATGCAGGTTGGCAAACTCGGGCCAGCTGACCGGTATCAGTTCGGTGGCGGCGTTGAGTTTCATGGTACAGCTGCCCAGCGGGATCATGGAGTGGACCAGGGAGAGGTCCTTGTTCTCCAGTTGCTTGAGGTAGCGCATCATCTTGGTCTCCGTATGGAAGCTGTTGAAGATGGCGTGCTCGAGATAGGGCGTGCTGCGTTTCAGCGCATCGGGGATGTTGTTTGCGCCAGGCACCTTTTCATCGAATTTGGCTTTACCGTCGGCGGTAGCTTCGGCAAAGAGGCTCACCAGCGTTTTGACGTCCTCCAGGCTGGTGGTTTCATCCAGGCTCAGCTGAACGGTATTGTTGCCGTAGAAGAGGTTGATCTGGTGGGAAATGGCCTTTTCGCGCAGGCTCTTCTGAAGGCCGTCCTTGAGGCGGAAGCAGAGGGTGTCGAAGTAATGCTCATTGGCCTGCTCGTAGCCCAGGGCACGGAGGTTGTGGTCCAGGATCTGAGCCAGGCCGTGGATGCGTTCGGCGATGGCCCTGATGCCTTTGGGGCCGTGGTAGACGGCGTACATACTGGCCATTACGGCGAGCAGGGCCTGGGCGGTACAGATATTGGAGGTAGCCTTCTCCCGGCGGATGTGCTGTTCGCGTGTCTGCAGGGCCATGCGGAAGGCCTGCTTGTCGTGCGCATCCACGGAAACGCCGATGATGCGGCCGGGGATCTGCCGCTTGAAATCTTCCTTGGTGGCAAAGTAAGCCGCATGCGGGCCGCCGAAGCCCATGGGAATGCCGAAGCGCTGGGTGTTGCCTACTGCAGCGTCGGCGCCCCATTCTCCCGGAGGTGTCAGCAGGGCGAGGCTGAGGATGTCGGCGGCTACCGTGACGTATATTTCCTCGGCATTGGCCTTGGTGGCCAGGGCGCGGTAGTCTTCCACGGCGCCCTCGCGGTTGGGATACTGCAGCAGTATGCCGAAGGTCTTTTCGGTAAATTCGAACTCGCGCCAGTCGCCCACCTTCACTTCGATATCCAGCGGCTTGGCGCGGGTTTTCAGCACATCGATCGTTTGCGGCAACACTTTATCGGAAACCAGGAATTCATTGATGGCCTCGCCTTTGTTGCGCTTGTTCTTCTGGCCGTAGAACATGGCCATGGCCTCGGCGGCGGCGGTGCCTTCGTCCAGCAGGGAAGCGTTGGCAATGGGCAGGCCCGTCAGGTCGCTGACCATGGTCTGGAAGTTCAGCAGGGCTTCGAGGCGGCCCTGGGAGATCTCCGCCTGATAGGGCGTATACTGGGTGTACCAGCCAGGGTTCTGAAAGACGTTGCGCAGGATAACGGAAGGCGTAATGGTGCCGTAGTAGCCCATACCGATGTAGGAGCGGTAGAGCTGGTTCATGGCGGCCGTCTGCTTCAGTTCTTCCAGGTATTCGTATTCCGTCATGGTCTCGGGGAGATCGAGTTCTTCACGGAGGCGGATGCCTTCCGGTACGGTCTCGTCGATGAGCTGCTTGAGCGAGGAGACGCCGATGGTTTTCAGCATGTCCTGCAGTTCTTCTTCCGAGATGCCGTTGTGGCGCTTGACAAAGCGATCGTATGCTGCAATTTTACTCATGAGTGCTTCTCGTTAATTGGTTAGGATTTCGCGGCAAATTTACGATAAAATTTCAGTGATCTAACAATGATAATGATCATGTGGTTGGGGGAATTCTTGTCAAAAGGAAAGGGGGCTGTAACGGGATTGTCAAATTTGAGCGGAGCACTGTCCCTGGGCCTTTTCCCTGCGGCCCTGCCCGTTGCGCCAAATCCGAAATCCCTCAATCCTGAATGTCTAAATGGATATTATTGAGGATTGAGCGATTCAGGGATCTAAGATTTCGGATGTGCGCGCTGCCCCCGGCTGCCTCGCCCTGCCGGCGTACCGAGCGGAGCACTGCTCCTGGGCTTTTCACCTGCGGCCAGGCCCTGATGCGCCAAATCCGAAGTCCCAACTGCTTCGCGCGAAGCCCTGTAAATAGCACATGAGTGACAAAAAACAGGCTATGCCCCTGGCAGATAAACAAAAATCGCCGCGAGGGCCTTATTTTGTGCGAAACCGGTAAACCCGTTTAGTATGAAAAAACTGATACCCCTTTTTCTCGCGCTTATTTTTTATCAATTGTCTTTCGCCCAGCAGGAGCTTTATTCCCGCGCCGAAATACAGCTTGGAAGCCTTTCGGTAGAAGAACTGGCCGCTACCGGCATCGACCTCACCCACGGCATCTGGCAGGGCCGGCAGTCCTTTACCAGTGAATTCTCCGCCACCGAAATCGAACAGATCCGGGCGGCTGGCTTCCAGGTGGACATCCTCATCGAAGACCTGCAGGCGCATATTCTCCGCCAAAACAGCCAGGTGGAGCTGCGCGCTCCGGCCGACAGCTGCGATGCGCACTTCAGCAAGAAATACCCCTACGCTACGCCAGAACACTTCGAGCTCGGCAGCATGGGCGGCTTTTATACCTATGAGGAAATGCTGGCCCAGCTGGACGCCATGGCCGAAGAGTATCCGCACCTCATCTCCGCCCGTCAGCCCATCGAAGGCTTCCGTACTCACGAGGACCGCCCCATCTACTGGATGCGCCTTTCCGATAACCCGAATACCGAAGAGGACGAGCCGGAGGGCCTGTACACCGCCCTGCATCACGCCCGCGAGCCGAACAGCCTCACCCAGCTCATCTTCTTCATGTGGTATGTGCTGGAAAATTACGATAATGACCCGGAGATCCGCGACTTAGTCGACAACACGGAATTCTATTTCCTGCCCTGCCTGAACCCCGACGGCTATATCTACAACCAAACCACCAATCCCGACGGCGGGGGCTTCTGGCGCAAAAACCGCCGGCAGAACGGCGACGGCAGCTACGGCGTAGACCTCAACCGCAATTACGGCTACGAATGGGCCTCGGGAAACGGCTCCTCCGGAAATACCAATTCTCAGACCTACCACGGCCCCGAGGCTTTTTCCGAGCCCGAAACCCAGGCCATCCGCGCCTTCTGCCTCGACCACGACTTCAAGGTGGCCCTCAACTACCATACCTTCAGTGATGTGCTGATCTACCCCTGGACGTACTCCAGCCAGGTCACGCCCGACAATGAGGCCTTCAGCGCCCTGGCGGCCGCCATGACGCAGCAGAACGGCTACGGCATCGGCACCATTTTCGAAACGCTGGGGTATCTGGCCAACGGCACTTCCGACGACTGGATGTACGGTGAACAGGCCGAAAAGAACAAGATCTTCGCCATGACCCCGGAGGTGGGGCAGTCTTTCTGGCCGGAGATCAGCCGCATCGAGGAGAACTCCCTGGCCTGCATGCAGATGAACCTGATGGCCGCCCGCGCCGTGCATGACAATTACGCCAAGCTGGACTACCCGCAGCTGGAAACCGTCAGCCAGCAAAGCTTTCCACTGGAGTATCAGCTGCAGCGCATTGGCCAGCAGAGCGGTAACTTCATCCTCAGCCTGGCGCCGCTTACCGCCAACGCTACCGTCAGCCAGGGCGCCATAAACGCCATGCTCGGCCCCTGGCAGGGCATCGATGGCCGCTTTCAGATCGAACTGGCGGAGAATATCACCGACGGAAAGATTGTCGGATTTGCCCTCGTGCTGGATAACGGCCAGTGGGCACGCACCGATACCCTGCGCTGGATCTACCGGCAGCCGGAGCTCGGCCTTTTTGACAGCGGTACTAACTTGGACGGTTGGGATACCGGGGAAGAAGGCTGGGGCCTGGCTACCGAGGAGTACTTCTCGGCACCCAGCGCATTTGCCGACTCCCCCCTTGGCAATTACGATTTTGTTACCGACAACTACCTGCGGCTGAACCGCCAATATGAGGTGGTGGAACCGGCGGAAGCCCGCCTTACTTTCATGGCCCAGTGGGAAATGTCCAGCGAGCCGGATTATGCGCAGGTGCGCCTGTCGGTCAACGGCGGGCCCTTCTTCGCCCTCTGCGGCAAGTACACCCGCCGCCTGTACTTCACCACCAACGACTGGACGCCTGCCTACATGAACCGCGTCTGGCCCTGGGTGCAGGAGGAGATCTCCCTGGCCCCCTACGTGAGCGCCGGTGACAGCATTGCCATCGAGTTCGTCATGTCTTCCGGCGGCGGCTCTGCCGATGGCATCTACATTGATGACATTTTCCTGGACCTGGGCGGTGACGGCCTCACCGGCCTGCAGGAACTGGGGGCTGCTGATTTTATTTCCATCAGTGCTTTCCCCAATCCGGCCAAAGACAGGGTAGTAGTGCAGGTGAAAAATCCACAGGAGTTTTCTTCCCAGGCACGCCTGCTGGCCTACAACAGCCTGGGCCAGCAGATGGCCGAGCTGCCCCTGGCCCGGGGAGGAAATACGGGAGAGTATCATTTGACACTGAATGTGGAGGGCTGGAGCCCCGGCCTGTACGTCCTGCAGATATGGGATGGAAAGCAGCTATATGGCCGGCATAAGCTGGCTGTTTCAAAATAATTTGAGTCCAGGCTTGCACTTTGTTGAAAATACGCGTACATTTGCACACTCATTTGAACAGCGGGAAAGCCCGCTGAAAAAACTTTGCCGGTTTTAGCCTTGTTATAAAGGTGAAAAACGGCGATAATACAACATCGCGGAGTGGAGCAGTTGGTAGCTCGTTGGGCTCAAGATGCTGATCTGCTGTAGGTGCTGGTTTACACTAAGCCAGTTCCAAAGCGTGTAAAAATACGCAGCAGCCGGTCTTGCAAGGGCTACCCTGGCAGAAACGCCAGGGTGATGATCCGTCAAATTCGGGGAAGCCTGTAGTGTGGTAATCCCGAGCCAAGTCCTGACAGTTCATTCGTCAGGAAAGGTGTAGAGACTTAACGGCGGACACCCTCCTCCTGAAAGGGAGAGGGTGAAGAGAAAGTCCAGGTTACAAATGCCGAAATATTCCGATAACTATCGGGATCGGCAGCAGCGAAAGCTGTGGTGGCACGCATAACCCGAAGGTCGCAGGTTCGAGTCCTGCCTCCGCTACTAAGGATTAAAAGGCAAAAGCGCGTAAGCACTTTTGCCTTTTTTTATGCTCGGAAGCCTCGTGAATTTCACGGGGCTTTCGTATTTTTAGTGTTATGAGTATTGAGCTTAAATGAGACATCGCGAAATAGGCGCTGGTTCTGAATGCTCCGAAACGGGACTGAGAAAAATAGGCTCCCCTTTTAAAAATATTTTCTTATTCTGTTCAAAACTTAAATGAGAGATTGGCTTGATTTTTTGAGAAAAATTTTTCAGCTTTGCTAAAGTTTAGTTAAAGCTAAACATTTATCTCTGGCAACGATTATATATACATGAATAAATGTCTGATTTTCGCCTTGAAGAATTTGGAGCTGTAGTGAGTCACAAGCAAAAGTTTTTTTTACTGTACAAAAATGATAAGTGCCAGTTTGAAGAATTTTGTGATCACATAGAAAAATCCAACAACAAAAAAGAGGAGGCTGCGATCCGTAGGATTGTTACTTACATGCAGTTAATGGCAGATCTTAAACGCTTGGCGGATAAACAACTAAAGGATATCACTCCTGCATAAAGAAACTGTTAAGGAGTATGAATTTAGGTGCAAGCACATTAGGGTATATGTAATCCATCAAGAACACACTGGAAAGGTTATTATTTTGGGAGGATACAAAAAGAACCAAAAGAAGGACATGAGAAATTTCAGGGCAATAAAAAAAGAATACCTAAATAGCCTATCATAAAAACCCAAACCACCCATGATTACTAGAGAAAAGCTATTGAGAAGTAAAGAATTTTGGATGGTCAAGATCCAGAATCAACTCTTTTCTATGTTGGAAAAACATTTGGAAAAGAACAAAATGACTCGTACTGAATTCGCTGAAAAGTTAGGAGTAAGCAAAGGGTATGTGTCACAAATAATGAATGGCGATTTTAACCACCGCCTTTCAAAGTTAGTTGAGCTTTCACTCGCTGTAGGTCAAGTTCCAATGATTACATTTAAAAGTTTGGATAAAGTAATTTTGGAGGATAATGTTAAGCGGAGTATGCTTAATGACGAATTTGATGTGGTTAAAATGTATCAGAGTGGGTCATTTAGTATTGGTACAAAAATTAAATCCAATACCCTTTCTGTAGACATTGGGAAAGGCGAAAAGGAATACATTTCAAGCAAACAAATTGATTTCATTCCCGATGAGTCAAACTTGGTTCAGGTTGACAGTTAAAGACTAGCCTTAAATATGAAAAAAGATCAAGCAAGTAAAGAAGGAAAACTAAATAAAAAATCAATTCAAGTTGGTTTGCGAGGCATAGTTGAATTAAACTTTTTTAATTCAACTATTTCTGACTTCACCACCAATGACTCTTTAAATAAAGAGAACATTTCGACTATGATCAACTTGGGGTTCAAATGGAATGTCGAGGAAAATTTTTTTGCGGTGATTGTAAGCATGGGGCACCTTTATAAATCTTCTGATGAAGAAAAGGAAAAACCCTTCACTAATATTTCTGTATCGGTCGAGTTCTATGTGATGAATTTAAAAGAACATATTATTGAACACGGGGATAATAAATTCACAATGGAAGATCAACTTCTTGAGTTGATGGTTGGAATCGCTATTTCAACTACACGTGGCATTTTATTTTCAAAAACACAGGGCACATTTTCTGGTAATTTGATTTTCCCTCTGGTTTCTCCAAAAGATATTCTTAAAAGTGCTCAAGTCCATTCTGGGGTTGATTCATAATTCCAGTCCAATAAAATGTAATACGCCTTTTCCATTTATTCCTTTAATTTAATTTTTCATCCTCCTTCAATCCAATCATCCTACATAAAAAACGACTCGAAAAGCTGGCCGTCCTTGAATCGCAATCCAATTCCGGTAAACCGTAGTGCCGGCATATTTGCAGCTAGGAGGTGACGCTTTGTGCCTGGCCTTCGGCTCTTAAAGTGTCGCCTCCGGGCAGGGGGAGCTGCGTCCTTTTGCCCGGGAGGAAACCTTCCAGGTTTGAAAAACACCGAAAGGTTGGGCGTGGGCATAACCTGCCGGTGTTTTGCCAGAAGCCAGGCCGTTTAAAAAAACCTGGCAGCGTTTGCGGGGTAGCCCTTTAGCCAGGCACTGCTCT
>CAYVVK010000325.1:0-3029 GCA_964454855.1 uncultured Phaeodactylibacter sp.
ATGCAGTATGCAGTATGCAGTATGCAGTATGCAGTATGCAGTATGCAGTATGCAGCCCTCAAGTCTCCAGCCTTCGCACGTAATCAAACTGTTATTAAGTAAAATAATAGCAATACTATAATTTTAAGAAGCTTTATTTTGAAATAATTGAGTTTTAATATAAGTTTGTCCTGCCTTAAGGGCTGCCGAGCCAAATGGCACCAATGGAGAAGGCCTTGTCAATAATCCTGACAATGCTTAAATCATGATTCGAATTCTGTTTCCGAGAGATATTTCTGTGCACGCAGAAAGCACATTCAAATATTTTCTCGCCTTATCCGATGAGGTAGAAGCTGATGTGTCAGTTCTCAAAAAAGAAACCGGCAGCAAGAGTGGGATAGGCTGGGAAGGCCTGAAGAGCAGGCTTGCTTTCAGGCAGGCGCCCGGGGCCCTTCAACAGGCAATCAGGGCAACCGAGTTGTACCCTTATGACCTGGCCCTGGCGGGCAATACGAAAAACGTTACCTGGTGGGATGGAAGTCATCTGTTCCCTGCGGCTCACCTGGCTAAACGAGCCTGTTGTCCGGTGATGTTGATCCCCGAGAAAACACAGTTTAAACCTATTAGAAATATATTATTCGTTGATTGCCAGGAAGAAATGGAGGTTCGGCCTTTATTGAGAAAGCTCAGCTACTACTGGGCGCAGAACCACTACTGCTTTCCCTGCGACCGGCGCCGGTATGGCTATAAAGGCAGCCCGTTCAGCCGCTTTGATGAGACGGGGTATCGGCTTAGCCCGGGGATACTAGGCTCAGGCCTGGAAAGCTATATAAAAGGCATGGCCATCGACCTGCTGGTATTAGATGCCAGGAATGCCGGTGCCGGCTGGGAAGTGCTGAGCTTCCTATCCGTACCCGCGCTCATTTTCAATACGCAGAATATAAACGGTAAAAACACGACAGGTGAAGCCGGCCTTGGTAACATATTCGGCAAGGAAATTTATAGTAAAAAAGCAAGATTGAAGTAATGCTACTTTAAAAATAGTATTACCATCTGGTGTTTAAGCAAAACAATCACTGTGTTTAAACGTTGATTGGAAATTACTGAAAGCAACCAGCCCATTATCAGGGCCGGAAACAAAAAAAAACAACTATTGCCATGGAAATGAGTACTACTGCAAAGAAGGAAACCTTCTTTTCCAATCTCAAATACGACCTCCCAGCCAGTATAGTCGTATTCCTCGTAGCCCTTCCCCTCTGTCTGGGTATTGCGCTCGCTTCCGGAGCGCCCTTGTTTTCCGGTATCATTGCCGGTATTGTAGGGGGTATTGTCGTGGGTCTTGCCAGCGGCTCCCAGGTGGGGGTCAGCGGCCCCGCTGCCGGCCTGGCGGTTATCGTACTGACCGCCATTCAGGACCTGGGTGCTTTTGAAGTATTTCTAATGGCGGTCGTTCTCGCAGGAATCGTACAGCTGGCACTGGGTTTTGCCAAAGCTGGTATTATCGGCTATTATTTTCCTTCTTCCGTTATTAAAGGGATGCTTTCCGGCATCGGCATCATCATCATCCTGAAGCAGATCCCGCATGCTTTTGGGTATGATAAGGATTATGAAGGCAGCCTGGCCTTTCAGCAGCCGGATGGGCACAATACCTTTTCGGAACTCTACTATATGTTTGAGGCTATCAGCCCGGGCGCCATCATAATCGCTCTGCTTTCCCTGGGTATCCTGATCCTCTGGGAGCAGCCCTTTATGAAGAAGAACCGGGTGTTTCAGATCGTGCAGGGGCCCCTGGTAGTGGTTGTCATCGGCGTATTGCTCAATATGCTCTTCCAGTCCATGCCTCAGTTTGCCCTGAGGAGCGACCAGATCGTCAGCATCCCGGTAGCGGAAAGCCTGAGCGGTTTCTTCGGGCAGTTCACTTTTCCCGATTTCAGCTCCATTACCAGGCCAGAGGTGTACCTTGCTGCCGTCACCATTGCCATAGTGGCCAGCCTGGAGACACTGCTGTGTGTCGAAGCAACGGATAAACTGGACCCCCATAAGCGCGTGACGCCCACCAACCGGGAGCTAAAAGCCCAGGGCCTGGGTAATATGGTCTCCGGCCTGGTAGGCGGCCTGCCGATCACTCAGGTCATCGTGCGCAGCTCCGCCAACATACAGTCGGGCAATAAGTCAAAAGCATCGGCGGTCATCCACGGTTTCATGCTGCTCTTTGCCGCCATGAGCATTCCGTACATTCTCAACCTCATTCCGCTGGCCAGCCTGGCAGCTGTCCTTTTCCTGGTGGGTTACAAACTGGCGAAACCTTCAATGTTCAAGAGCATTTACAGGCAAGGCCAGGCACAATTCGTACCCTTCATGGTTACCATCCTGGGTATTGTTTTCACAGACCTGCTCGTCGGTATCGGCATGGGCCTGGTGGTGGCCATCTTCTACGTGCTGTACAACAACTACAAGAAGCCCTACTTCTTCTATCCGGAGAAGCACGAAGAAGGAGCTCCCATCCGCTTTGAACTGGCCGAAGATGTGACCTTCCTCAACAAGGCCAGCATCCTGCAGACCCTGAACCACCTGCCGGAAAACTCAAAGGTCGTCATCGATGCCACCAATACGATAAATATCGACCTTGACGTCATCGAAATCATCGAGGATTTTAAGCAAAATGCCGAGTATAAGAATATAGACCTGGAGGTGATCGGATTATATGACGAGAGAAAGTCCAGGGAATCCGTCCGGGATTTCACCAAGGTGCCGTTGAACGAAAACGGTAAGAAAGCGGTGTTCGCCAAGGGATAAAAACTCCCGGCGATAGATTATACAGACACTTGCAGTTGCGCCCACCTACCTATGATACTCCCGGCAGGTGGGCGCTCTGATGTAAAGGACAGGCAAGATAATCCCTTAATTGGTGAGTTTTTCAGATGAGCACAACCATCGTACTTTTGGCTCCCTGCGCTCCTTTCACCAGTGACTGCTCGATATCCGCCGTCTTGGAAGGCCCGGCGATGAATACCCCAAAGCCTTCCTCATCAATGGAAATCGCCTGGTAG
>CAYVVK010000325.1:3039-7337 GCA_964454855.1 uncultured Phaeodactylibacter sp.
AGCCACGATCTTGTCTTTCGGCAGCACGATCAGCAGGTGGGTGGCGATGAAGGGCAGCACCCGGAAGGGCAGCTGTTTTTCACTCACCCAGATGGCGCCATTTTCCGCCACCCCAAGCTCGCCGGAGATAATGGCAAGGCCGATATCCTGCAGGCTCATCGGGGAATCAAAAGCATCGGGATCAACAGTGCCTCTAACCAGGCCGGGCAGAGCAGAGAAAATACGCTTCACTCCGGGAAAGGCCGTAGACAGCAGTTTTTCCCAGTTGTCTATGGAAGATTCCTCTATAAGGGTAGCGCCGATGAGAGGCATCATCGCCCGGAATGCTGCTTCTGTATCCTCACCCTCGAAAGAAGGAATTTCGGGTAGCGGCTGATGCGCCGGCTTATTCTTCCTGATCGCTGCCAATATCTTTTCTTTGTCTTTAGACATACGGGTCACTTTGGATTTTGGTGCTGTTTCCGGTACCATTCCTTGAAACTTTGTTCCGGCACGGCGGGCAGCTCGCGATCTTTGCCCCATTCGTTCCAGCCGTTATAAATGGCCCAGCGGGGCAGGTTCTCCAGGGCCCGGCGGGCGGACCTGCCGGCCACCTTATAACAGCCCGGATTAGACAGCACCCGCCCGGCTACTCTCATGGCCAGCCGCTTGCCCATTGACAATTCCCTCCCTTCGGCGATCACCTGCCGCCATTTATAAAGCTGCTCGTGAATATTGATCTTCACGGGGCAGACGTCGGAACAGGAGCCGCAAAGGGTAGACGCAAAGGGCAGGCCGCTGTATTTCTTAAGGTCGATGCCCGGGGTGAGAATGGAGCCGATCGGCCCGGGGACGGTATAACCGTAACTATGGCCGCCGCTGCGCCGATAGATGGGGCAGGTGTTCATGCAGGCCCCGCAGCGGATGCATTTCAGGGAATTGCGGAAATCGGCCCTCCCCAGCTGTTTTGTCCTACCGTTGTCTACCAGGATGATGTGCATGGCCCCACCTTCCTTCGGGCGGTGGTAGTGAGAAGTATAAACGGTACTGGGCTGCCCGGTAGCACTGCGCGCCAGCAGGCGGATGAACACCCCCAGGTGCTCCGCCCGGGGGATGATCTTTTCTATGCCCATAGAGTGGATCTGCAGCGGCGCCAGGTGGACGCCCATGTCGGCATTGCCCTCGTTGGTGCAGACGACTACGCCTCCCGTTTCCGCAACGGCGAAGTTGACGCCGGTCAGGGCGGCATCACAGGCCAGGAACTTCTCCCGCAGGTGGTGGCGGGCGGCCTCGGTGAGGTACTGCGGGTCGGAAGCACCGGCCTCAGTGCCCAGTTTATCGTGAAACAGCTCACCCACTTCTTCCTTTTTGAGGTGGATGGCCGGCATGACGATATGGCTGGGGGGCTCTTCGCGCAGCTGTATGATCCGCTCACCCAGGTCGGTGTCTATCACTTCCACGCCCTGTTTCTCCAGGAATTCGTTGAGGTGGCACTCCTCCGTAAGCATGGATTTGCTCTTAACGATACGCTCCGCCCCATGTTCCTTCAGGATGTCATGCACAATGCGGTTGTGTACTTTCACGCCGTTTTGTGTGGCCCTCTCCTCAAACATCAGCAGGTATTCATCCAGTTGGGAAAGCACATTATCTTTTATGGCGGAGGCCAGGGCCCTGAGTTCTTCCCATTCGGGAATGCCGTGTGCCGCTTTGTCTCTTTTCTGCCTTACGAGCCAAAGCGACTGGTCGTGCCAGTCGGTGCGGCTCTCGTTTTTTATGAATTCGCCCGCTTTTTTCGCATGCTTCGTCATAGTGAAATGCCGTTTAATATTTCCGCAAAATGTACTACCCGAATGGGCTTTTTCCCCCGCCGGATGATACCCTCCAGGTGCATCAGGCAGGACATATCCGAGGCGGTAAGTACTTCCACCCCGTTGCGCTCGTGGTCCGCCACGCGGTCTTTGCCCATTTTTACCGAGACCGCCGTTTCCGAAACGGCGAAGGTGCCGCCGAAGCCGCAGCATTCATCGGGCCGGTTCAGGGGCGCCAGTTCCAGCCCTTCCACCATGGAAAGGAGTTCGCCGATATTGTTTCGCTGCTCTAGGTTTCGTTCCGAGCCCCCTCCCAGCCGCAGGCCGCGCAGGCCGTGGCAACTCTGGTGCAGGCCTACCCGGTGGGGGAAGGAGCTGTCCAGCGTTTTCACTTTTAATACATCGAGCAGGAATTCGCTGAGTTCAAGCGTCCGTTCCCGCACCTGTCGTACTGCTTCAGTTTGCTCAATGATGTCATAGTGCTTACGCACATGGTAGGCGCAGCTGCCGGAAGGGGCGACGATGTAGTCATACCCCTGGAAGGTGTTTATAAAATGCCGGTATGTACCTGCCGCATCCTGCTCGCAGCCCGTATTGGCCATGGGCTGCCCGCAGCAGGTCTGTTCCATGGGGTATTCCACCTTGCAGCCCAGCTTTTGAAGTAGTTGAAGGGTGGCGATGCCTACCTGTGGGTAGAACTGGTCGATATAGCAGGGTATGAACAGCCCGGTTTTCATGATCTACAATTCAAAAATTTTATCCATTAACATCCACTTCTCCCCTGGTTTAGCCATGGGCAACGATTGCTGGTAGCGCCACATCAGCGCTTCCCATTCCTGCACTTTGGGGTTGGCGGCATCCATGGCCGCTTTTTTTTCAAAGGAGAAATCATCCTCCGTCTCCATGATCATGAACAGGCGGTTGCCCAGCCGGTAGATCTCCATGTTCGTGATCCCGGCCTGCCTGATGCTGTCCATGATCTCCGGCCATACCTCCCGGTGGTAAGCTTCGTACTCCGCGATAAGTGCGGGGTCGTCTTTGAGGTCCAGAGTGAGGGTATACCTTTTCATAGTCCAGAGGGTTTTTCTGCCATTTGATAGCGAGGTGCATCGGCGGCATTGGGCTTGTAGCCGGAAAAGCCATAGAAGGCCACCACGGCGAAGCACAGTGCCGGAATGAGGAAAGACTGCTGAATGCCCTGGTAGTCGGCAATCAGCCCCATGAGGGGTGGGATGATGGCTCCACCCACAATGGCCATGATGATCAGAGAGGCCCCCAGTTTGGTATGTTCGCCAATGCCCTTTACCCCCAGGCCGAAAATGGTGGGGAACATGATGGACATGAACAGATTGATGGCCAAAATGGAATATACGGCTATTTTACCTTCCATAAATACGCCCATGAGGCTGAGCACAATGGCCACCAGGCCGTAAATGGCCAGCAGGCGATTGTCCCGGAAATAGCTCATCAGGAAAGTTCCCAGGAAACGGCCGATAACAAAAAGCAGCGTTCCCGCAGCCATATAGGTGCGGGAAGCAATTTCGTTGCTTACCCCAGGCAGCAAATCCGCAACGTAGTTGATCGTAATGCCCCAGATGCCTGCTTGTGCGCCCACGTAGAAGAGCTGTGCTACTACGGCCCACATCAGGTGGCGGTGCTTGAAAATGGCAGGGTCAAAGCGGAGTTTATCGCCTTTGTCGGGCTCCGGCATTTTGGTCAGGTAGAACAGGCCGGCGACCAGCAGTACGGCCAGGGCAATACCCACGTAAGGAACCACCACCGCATCGGCAGCCTGCTGTTTGGCGGCTACAGAACTGAGGTCCCCCTCATTGCCGGCAAAGATCAGTACGCCGGCCAGCCAGGGGCCCACCACCAGGGCCAGCCCGTTGAATGATTGTGCGAAGTTGAGGCGCTGTACCGCAGTTTCGGGTTTTCCTAGGATACCGACATACGGGTTGGCGGCAGTTTCCAGGAAGGCCAGCCCACTGGCAATGACGTAGAGCGCAGCCAGGAAAAACCCAAAAGTAAGGGCGCGGGCAGCCGGTATAAATAATAAAGCGCCAATGGCATACAGCAGTAGCCCAATTATAATGCCCTTCTTATAGGTGTACTTCTCCATGAAAAGGCCAGCCGGTATGGCGATGGTAAAGTAGCCCAGGTAGAAGGCCGTTTCTACCAGCAGCGCCTCCGCCCGGCTGATATTAAACACCGGCTGAAAATGAGCGATCAGGGCCGAATTGAGAATATTGGCCAGCCCCCAGAGGAAAAAGAGGCTCGTCACCAGGATGAAGGGAAAAAGGTACTTGTTGTGGGCCATTAGCTTTTGCAGGTTTAATGGTTCAGGAAGGATAGGGAACGGTCGAGGTGGACATAGCCGCCGTCCACAAAAAGGTACTGCCCGGTGATGTGGGCGGCTCTTTCAGACAACAGGAAGGCTGCCATGTCGGCGATCTCTTCTGCTGTGGTCATGCGGTTATCCAGTGGAATGCGCTGCTCGATCTCCCGGAGCTT
>CAYVVK010000326.1:0-7325 GCA_964454855.1 uncultured Phaeodactylibacter sp.
AGGCTCTGCCCTTGGTGAGCAGGGCGGAGCCAATATTGCCCTGCCGGCTTTGTTTCCTGGCGGCCATCTCGCGCAGTATCCAGTTCATGGCATGGCCGTAGTAACGGCGAGTATACGTGCGCTGAAAATCTATATCGCGGTCGGTGGATTCCTCCCAGGGTAAGTCGCTGATGAACTTCGATTCCACTTCTTCATAAAGGGGCGTCCCTTTGATGGGATAGGCTACTGTGAGGGTGAAGTGGTCGGGGTCGGCGGCACGCAGGAACTGCAACGTAGCGCGAATGTCGGCTTCCGTTTCCCCGGGATAGCCCAGCATGATGAAACTGCCGGCCTCGATACCGTAATGTTGCGAAAGCTGAATCATCTCTTTGGCCTTTTCCACCTGCGTCATGCGGTTCATGGCGTCGAGTACCGTTTGAGAGCCACTCTCCGCGCCGATCCAGATGCGGAAGCAGCCGCTGTCGCGCAACTGCTGCACCACCTCCTCGTTCATCCGGTCGGCCCGGCTGATGGCCTCGTAGGGTGTCACTACGCCTGCTTCCTGTACCAGGGCACTGAACTGTCGCATCCAGCCGGGGTGGATGGTAAATACATCATCCACGAACCAGATCTTATCGAAATCGTAGCGGGCGCGCAGCCAGGCTATTTCCTCTACCACTTTCTCCGGGCTGCGCCGCCGATAGGATTTGCCGTATACCGCCCGGCTGCACCACTTGCAGCCATAGGGGCAGCCCCGCATGGTGCTCATGGAGAGCATGCTGTAACCGTGGTGCTGGCGCCAGGTGTCGAAGTAGCGCTGAAGGCCCAGCTTTTCGCGGGCGGGCAGGGGCAGTTCGTCGATATCTTTAAGGAAGGAGCGCTCGCCGGTGTTCACCGTGTTGCCCCCCGCGTCGCGGAAGGCCAGGCCGGGGATATGTTTCAACGCCATACCGCCCCCGGCTGCAAAATGATCCGCCAGGGCGAGGGTAGTTTGTTCTCCCTCTCCGAATGCGATAATGTCTGCCCCGGCATCCAGGAAGTTTTCAAGATGGTGGCGCACCTCGGGGCCGCCCAGGAGAATGCGGGTGTGCTTTAGTTTCGGATTGCCGCGAATGTATTCGATGATGCGCAGCACCTTGAGCTTGGTCATCAGGTTGACGTAGACGCCGACGAGATCCGGGCGCTCCTTGTCGAGATACGCGCATAAGGCGGAGAAAGAGGAAAAGGTGGTGTCGAAAATATCGTTCTCAAAACCATGCTCCTCCAGGTAGGCGGAAATGTACTGCAGGCCCAGAGGCGGGTAGGGCTTCATGATGCGTTTTTCCTTCTCATCCTCGTAGAGGAAGTATCCGTGCGTAAGGAGTATTTTCATAGGTGATGTTGAGCGCTCAATCCTGAAAATTAAATAAGTAGGTTGTCCTGAAGCCCAGTAATCCAATGATACTCGCCCCCAGGCTGGCCAGCAGGCCGCCCATGATCCCCAATTTAGGAATTAATAGAATACCAAGCGTAGCATTGGTGATTCCCATCGCGGCGGTTACCCACACAACGTTTCGGCCCTGCCCGTGTTTGAAGCCCGCCGGTATCCTCAAAAAGTACACATAAAAAGCGAAGATATTCAGGTAAACGATGAGAAAAACCGTCGCCGGAAACTCAAAGCCGTAAAAATAGCGGGTGAGAAAGGCGATGCCGCCGGTGAGCAACATGGCGGAAAAGAAGCCCAGGCCTACGAATTGCCATTCCAGCCGGTAGAAGGAAGATAACTGCAGACGGAAGATGTTCTTCAGGAAAGGCAGCATGATGGCGGCGGCCATCAGGTGGGCATACTGCACGAAATTCACCAGGATCTGATACTGGCCTAGTGCCGACTGGCTTTCATAATAGCCCAGCACGTAGAGGTCGGCACGAGAGGCCAGCAGGCTGGAGAAGGTGAGCAGGAAGAAGGGCAGGCCTTCTTTCAGAAAGAGCAAAGCGCCCCCGAAATTGAACTTTGCGCTCCTGAATTTAAAGTTCAGCCCGAAGTAGAAAAGGCCTTTCAGCAAGTCGGTAGCGATGATCACCAGCAGAAACTGGTAGAGGCTTACGCGAAAGAACCAGACAGCGGCCAGGGCGATGCCCACCAGGAAAAGCTCCGCCAGGGCAGCGGGAAGGAAGAGGCGGCGAAAAGTGTTCAGCGGCTCAAAAGCCTGCCAGCCCATGCGCGCTACGATCCAGGCCAATAGCAGGCCTTTGTGGAGGGGCTCAAGGGGAATGGCCGCCAGAAGAAAAAGCACCGGCAAGGCAACCAGCCCTTTCCCCAGGAGCGAATGCGCCAGGTGCCGGCTGATACTTCCCGGCTCTTCACTGAACTTTTTCACCAGAAAATCCTTACTTCCCCAGTTGATCACCGCCAGCGCCAGGTGGAGGATCAGCAGGTGGGCCACATAGGCGCCCCAGAAGGACTCCGACATAAGCCGCACCACCACTACCGACAGCAAGACGCCCGCCAGTGGTACGGAAAACTGCGCCAGCAGAGAGCTGAGCATCAATTGCAGCCGTTTTACCATTTTATTGGAAAGTGGCATGAATTTATTTCTTATTTTGTTTCGGGCTCACACCCGCCCCAAATCCCAAAATCCAATCAGCCCATACCTATGCCAACCATCAGTATCATCGTCCCTGCCTACAACCGCATGGCATACCTGCCGGCAGCCATCCGTTCCGCCCTGGAGCAGGATTATCCAGATTTTGAGATCATCCTCATCGACGACGGCTCTACCGGCGGTTGCCGCGAATATGCCGGGGAGCTGAAAGATAAGCGCATTCACTATCATTACCAGGAACACAGCGGCAATTTGTCGCAACTGCGCAACCTGGGCCTGCAACTGGCCCAGGGCGAATACCTGGCCTTCCTCGATTCAGACGACCTCTGGGAACCTACGAAACTGCGGCGGCAGTGGGAACAACTGGAGGCTAAACCGAACCTGGCCTTTTCCTTTACCGATGTGGTGGAGTTCGAAGACGGGAAGGTGCTCCGGGAAGACATCTACCAGGCTTACCTGGACATTCCCGAAGAAAAGGAGGATATGTTTCGCCGGATGCTCTCCGGCGCCATGCCGGCCTATCCTTCTGCCAGCCTGATCCGGAGATCCGCTGCCGAAGAGGTGGGCGGCTGGGAGGAAGCCCTGCCACTGGGCGATACTCATTTTTTGCTCCGCCTGGCATATCGCTTTCCCGGCGCCATCCTCCACCAGAAACTTACCCGCATCAGAAAGCATTCCGGGAATATGGCCGTATATGCCGGCGAACAGGCCTTCGAGGAGATCCTCTATTCGGTAGGCTATTTTCATGAGCAGGGTGTGGTCTCCGATGCCTGGAACCGGGAGCTGCGCTACTTTTACCACTACCAGTACGGGCTGTTCCTTGCAGGTAGAAAGGAATACCGGGCCGCCCGGCAACAGTTCGGGGAAAGCCTGTGGGCGCAGCCCTGGCGGATCGGCGTACTTCTGGCTTATTTGCGCTGCTTTTTCAGGCAGTAATTGGTGTGGATGCCGGAGTGCAGCGAAGGCCCTTTGCCGGCGACAGCTGCGCCGGGGCTATGGTGCCCGATGGGCTGGCCTATACAGGTTTTTGTCGGCGGAAAACCAATGCAAAATGATCTGCCCGGCCCGTAAGGAAAGGGAAAGCCAGCAAATGATCAAGTTTTTCCATCGCTCTCAGCAGCGGTTTTCGGCGGGAAAACCAAAACTCCAGGTAGGAGGGCGGCACGAAAAGGCCAATGGGGTGCCTGCCAACGAAGTTGAAAGCAGGGGTGTATATCTGTTCCAGTTCGGCGGGGCTGTAATACCATACTTCCACACTTTGCCCGCCCAGGGGTATGGATAATGGGCCTGGCAGCTGTCGGCGCCGGGCTTTTTCGGGCTTCCCCTTAAAGGTGTAGTACGCTTTTTCCCACCAGCAATGGCGGCTCATGTACACGAGAAAAAGCCGGCCATCGGGTTTCAGTAATTTTTGGAAAATAGCGGCCAGGCGCCGCGTATCCTCAGGAGAAAGGCAGTTCAGGCCGCCGAAGTTGGAAAAGATCAGGTCGAACTGGCCGGGCGTAAAGTGCTGATCCAGGGTGAGAAAGGAGGATTGTTGGAAGGTGAGGTTGAGGTTGAGATTGAGGTTGAGGTTGCGGTTGAGGTTGCGGTTGGCCTCCGCGATCATGGCGGAAGAAATATCGGTGGCCGTAACCCGGTGGCCCAGCTTTGCCAGGCGCAGGGCGTCCTCGCCGGTACCGCAATTGACTTCCAGGATGTCCAGTTTTTCCGTGAGCAGGGGCTGCAGGGCGCGCCAAACCTGCCGCCGTTGTGCCCTGCCGATGGCCGAATGGGTGAAATGGCGGTCGTAATCGGCGGCGTAATGGTCAAAGGCGTGCGGCGTCATGCTCGATGGCTTTGAGTTGGCGGCGGGCCAGGTAGGCGGCAGGGGCGTAGTAGAGCAAAGAGAGCGCCCGTTTCCACTGGCCGGGAGCGGCCTTCAGGGGCGAGCGGCTCAGGGCCCTGATCTGCTGCCGCGCCCGTTCCCGCCGGAAATACTGATGGGTAAAGCGGTGCAGTTTTTTGTAGAACTCCGGGGAGTAGGTGTTTTCGAACATCAGGTCGAGGTCGTCCGAGTCGCTCCAGTTGGCCTTTTGCCGCATGCGTTCTTTGACCTTGTCGTAAAAGCCCGTACCCGGCAGCGGATAGGAAACCGATATGCCGATGTCGTGGGGGAGGAGTTCGCCGATCAGCCTCAGTGTCTTGCGGATGTCTTCCGCCGTTTCTCCCAGATAGCCGTACTGTATGAAAAAGCAGGGTTTGATGCCGTGGGCCTTCAGCCTGGCGTTGGCGGTGCGCACCTGCTCGGTGGTGATGCCCTTGTCCATGGCGTCGAGTATCCTCTGGGAGCCGCTCTCCACGCCCATCCAGGCTTCCTCGCAGCCGGAGGCAGCCAGGGCCTCGATGTACTGATCCTTGACCAGCAGGTCGGCGCGCGACTGTATTTTGTATTGGAATTTCAGCCCGGCCTGCTGCACCTGTTCTGCAAATTCCACCACCCAGCTGCGCTTCAGGCCGAAGATGTCGTCGCAGAACCAGAGGTGGTCGAATTCCGTCAGTTCCTTCAGCCATCGCAGCTCCCGGATGACGTGCTCCGGGCTGCGCATCTTGTAGGAATTGCCGTAGATGGGCTTGGCGCACCAGTTGCACCTATAGGGGCAGCCCCGCGTGGTGGCGATGTTGAGGGAGAAGTAGCCCCAGTGGCTTTCCCAGGGCCGGCGGTAGGCCTCGAAGTCGATGAGGTCCCAGGCGGGTAGGGGCAGGGCATCCAGCTCGCGCATGACGGGGCGGGGTGGCGTGCGGTGGACAGCCTCGCCTTTCAGGTAGGCCAGGCCGGGGACTTGATCCACTGGCCTTTCTTCCTCCAGGGCATTGGCCAGTTCCAGCAGCGTTTGTTCCCCCTCGTTGAGCAACACGTAGTCTACGCCGTTTTTCAAATATTCGGTATAATGGTCGGTGGCGTCCGAGCTGCAGGCCAGCACGGTGCAGCCCCGGGCTTTGGCCTGTTGCGCCATTTTCCAGGCCGCCACCCGCATATTGGTCAGGCACATCTTGGTGAGGTAGTTGAAACCGTCGTCGAAGATCACGAGGATGCCGGGCTTCTCGCGGTCCAGGGCCGGGCCGATCACCTCCGGCCCGGGGGCGAACATGACGTCCTGCAGGGCCACCGGATAGCCGGCCTCGCGCAGCAGGGCCGCCGCCTGTATCGTCATCAGCGGCGGGTACGGCCGGTTCCACTGCAGCTGCTTGGGGTCGAACTGCAGGAAGTAGGAGTGGGTGAAGAGTAGGCTGTTTTTTGGCATGGGTGCTGTGGGTGCTGTGGATGCCGAAGCGCAGCGTAGGCCCGTATGGGCTGTTGATGCGCTATTTTGGTAAATATCTTTATTTGAGGGCAGCATTCCAAACGGGATTTTGGCGGGGAAGGGACAGTGAGTAGTATTCAGGGGCCACACCAGGGGTCAAAATAAATGTTGTTAAATTCGCCTCATAAACAGTCATTCATCACCATGCCAAAAGACATCAAAAAAATAGAACTGCGCAACCTCCGGCTAAGCGATCACCGCGAGCTCAAAACCTCCATGATCGAAGCCTACAGTGACTGGGAAGACCCGCACTGGACGGAAGAGCAGATCCGCGCCCTGCTGGACAAGTTTTCCGAGGGGCAGCTCGTTATCCTGGCGGATGGCAAGGTGGTGGGCAGCGCCCTTTCCATCATCGTCAATTACGCGGATTTTGAAGACAATCATTCCTACCTCTCCATTACCGGCCATTACACCTTCGATACGCACGACCCGGAGGGCGACGTGCTCTATGGCATAGACGTCTTCGTGCATCCGGGCTACCGCGGCCTGCGCCTGGGGCGCCGCCTGTACGACGCCCGTAAGGAACTCTGCGAGCAGCTCAACCTGAAAGGCATCCTCTTCGGCGGCCGCATTCCCAACTACCAGAAATACGCCGATGAGCTTTCTCCCCGGGAGTACATCCGCAAGGTGCGCCTTAAGGAGATCTACGACCCCGTCCTATCTTTTCAGCTGAGCAATGACTTCCACGCCAAAAAGGTGCTGAAAGGCTACATGCCGGACGACGAAAGCTCCATGGAATACGCCGTACTGCTGGAATGGGACAACATCTACTACCAAAAGCCACAGCGGCTGGTGGAGGCGCCCAAGCAGTCGGCCCGCATAGGCCTGGTGCAATGGCAGATGCGGCCCTTCCCCGGCCTGGAGGCCCTCTTCGGGCAACTGGAGTTCTTCGTGGATGCCGTTTCCGCCTATCAGACGGATTTCGTGCTTTTCCCCGAAATGTTTAACGCCCCCCTGCTGGCCAGCATGGAGCACCTGCCAGAAGCGCTGGCCATCCGAAGCCTGGCGGAATTTTCGGAGCCGGTGCGCGACAAGCTCCGCGAACTGGCCATCGCTTACAACGTCAACATCATCGGCGGCAGCCTGCCCTATATACAGGGCGAGCACCTGACAAATGTCGGTTTCCTCTGCCGGCGGGACGGCAGTACGGAATCTTACGAGAAACTGCACATCACCCCCAATGAGGCCAGCTACTGGGGCATGGTGGGCGGTAGCCAACTGAGGGCTTTCGATACCGACTGCGGGAAAATTGGCGTGCTGGTCGGCTATGATGTGGAGTTCCCGGAGCTCTCCCGCCTGCTGGCAGACGAAGATATGCAGATCCTCTTTGTGCCCTTCCATAGCAACACGCAGCATGAGTTTTTCCGTATACAGCAGTGCGCCCGCGCCCGCGCCATCGAGAACGAGTGCTACGTGGCCATCG
>CAYVVK010000327.1:0-1326 GCA_964454855.1 uncultured Phaeodactylibacter sp.
CAGCGGTCTGCTCAATAGAAACGGTGAGCGGCAGGATGTCTTCGGAGATCTCCACACTGGCGGTGGTGGAACACCCCTTGCCGTCGGTGACGGTCACGGTGTGGGTGCCTGGGCTCAGTTTGGTGGCCATTTGGGTAGCTTCTCCATTGTCCCATTTGTAAGTGTAAGAGGTACTTCCACCGGTAGCGGAGACGGAGGCCTGGCCATCGGCGTTGCCCGTGCTTGCCGGGGCTTCGGCCATTGCGGTGGCCTGTATGGCCTCCGGCTGCTCGATGACAAATTGCGAGGACTGCACATTGCCCACGGCGTCGGTCACGGTAAGCTGAATATTACCGGCAGCCAGGCCGGAGGCGGTAGTGCCTCCGATCCCTGGCCGGCTCCATTGGTATTGGTAGGGTTCTTTTCCTCCGGAAACGACGGCCTGCAGGGCAGCTCCGGCGCCGTCATTGCAATCGATGCCTTTCGTTTGCTCGATGTTTACGGCCAGGGCGGCCAGTTCCTGAGTGATGTTGATGGAGGCGGTGGTGCTGCATCCGGCCTTATCGGTCACGGTTACGCTGTGTTCGCCGGTGGCCAGCTGGCTGGCGGTTTGGGTATCTTCTCCGTTATCCCACTGGTAGGTATAGCCCGGACTGCCACCCGTGGCATTGACGATGGCCACCGCATCCGCTGCTTCCGGCCCGCTTTCGGGCTGCTGCTGGATGATGCTGGCCTGCACCCTGGGGTCGGTGATGACGGCCTTGGCGGCTTTCGCCTTGCCTTTGGCATCCGTTACGGTAACGACATATTCTCCCGGAGGCAGGTTCTTCGGCGCTGCTCCGGCCAGCCCGGCGGATGACCATTTGTAAGTATAAGGCTCCTGTCCGCCGAAGACTTCTACGCGCAGGGCGGCGTCTTTTCCGTTGCCCTCGCAGCTGAGCTCTTTGTCCACCAGGGCGGTGGCCGTCATGGCGGAAGCTTTGTCGATGATGTACAGGCCTTTATCCTTACTGCCTACCCAGATGGCGTTGTCCTGGCCGGCCGCCAGGCAGGAGGCGAACTGGCTGGTGAATTCCTGGGCGGGGCCGAAGATGGTGAATTCCCCGCTTTCCGGATTATAGCGGGTGATGATCTCCGAGGCGATCCAGAGGTTGCCCTTGTCGTCGAAAGTGATGTCGCGCAGTCGCCCTTCGGTTTTGAAGCGGGGGATCTCGATGGGGTTCCAGCGCTGGCGGGCATCCAGCGGGCCCACCTGGTCTTCGGTCATCAGCCAGATCTCCAGGCCTTTGCCGTCGATGGACTTAAAGTCGTAGCCGCGTTCCAGCAGGGACCAGCGGTTTTTTTCTC
>CAYVVK010000327.1:1336-7270 GCA_964454855.1 uncultured Phaeodactylibacter sp.
AAAAAAACACCGTCTTCCGTCCCAACCCATTGGCGGGCGGCAGCGTCTAGGTAAATGCAGTTGATGGCGTCCGACTTGAGTTTGGAGTTGTATATGGTATACTGCTCGATGAGTTCCAGCTGGGGTTCCACCCTGAACTGGTACAGGCCGAACAGGCTGGTGCCCAGCCACAGCTCCTTGCGGCTTTTGTCATACTGGCCGGCAGTGACCATATTCTCCTCATCAAAAATCGGGCCGGTGATGGCCTCGAGGGCTTCCACCGTCCAGCGGATGTCGGCATTGCCGCCGGGCAGGCGCAGGAGGGATTCCTCGCCGGGGGGCAGCTCGATGCGGGTGGCCAGGTCGGCGGCGTGTACCTGGAACAGGCCGTTGCGGGTGCCCACCCACTTGTTGTTGTCCTCGTCGATGTGAATGTTCTGTATGTTGGCGCGATAGTCTACCGCGTTGCCGCGGAAGACCTCCATGTCGTCCTGAGCGTACAAGCTGAAAATGGTGGCGGAAAGCGCCAGAGAGATCATGAGTAGCTTCTTCATAGTTGCGTGCTTAATTCCTGTTCGTTGACTATAACGAAAATTGTCAAGGCTTTGTATATGAGCCGCAAAGGTAAACGATGTGAGGCAAAAATGAGAACCCGCAAATTTTACATGAACAAAAATATAGAGACATGACAAAATGGATTAAAGTTCTTTTCCTGCTGGCGGCATACTACGGGCTATTGGCCCTGGAAGCCTGCCAGACGGTAACCGACAATTGCGAGTGCCCGGAAGTGGGAAGTCGGTGAACGTTCAAAATTTACGGCTGTTAGATGAGAAACAAACAAAAGCATTATCATGTCTAAGAACAGCCTGCTCACCATCGCCGCCGTCGCCCTTATTCTGATCGGCATTGCCATGATCGTTATCGGTATTCAGTCCGGGATACTGCCGCCGCCGCTTACCGGGGTCGGCTTTTTCTTTATTGCCGCCGTTTTCCTGATTTTAAAAGAGTGACCGTGGTTGCCATGGCAGCGGCTATTGGCACGTCCTTATGGGATGCCGCGCCAGGGTGCGGTTTCCCACCGCGCCCTGGCTTGAGCCACGTCCATTCCTTGCAGCAGCCGGGGCATTGCCTTATCTTTCGGGAAAAATCCGAGCGATGAAAAAATTCCTGTTACTGCCCCTGCTGCTGGCGGCCCTGGCCTGGAGCTGCCAATCCGGACAAACGAATTCCACCAAAGGTGAGGAAAACCTGCTGGATTCCCTGCTCGCTTACAATCCCTCCCTGCAGGAGTCCGGGCAGATCGTACTGACATACACCAAAGAAAAAGGCTCCTTCGCAGGGAAACTGATGGGCTTCGAAAGGGCAGGAGAGGAGTGGCAGCTCACCTACGACACCATCGGCGTCACCTACGGAGATCAGGGCTTTGCCCCCTACGGCGAAAAGGTGGAAGGCGACCATAGATCGCCTACGGGCATCTTCGGCCTGGGCCCGGCCTTCGGCTACGATAAAGACATCGAAAGCCGGATCGAATTCATCGGCCTGCATGACGAGCACTACTGGATCAGCGAATCTTCTTCGGAAAAGTACAATGAACTGGTGGATTACAAACCAGAAGAAGAAAACGTGGAGAAGATGCTGCGCGAGGATGACTTTTACGAATACGGCATAGTGGTGCGCTACAATATGGAGCCCGCCGTGCCGCAAAAGGGCAGCGCCATTTTCCTGCACATCGGCCCCGGCCTGGAAGACCCCACATTGGGCTGTATTGCCATGAGCCGGGAGGAGATCATCCGACTCATTCAGTGGCTGGACCCGGCGAAGAAGCCGGTGATCGTGATGGGGGAGTATGGAGAGCTGCTGGGCCCCAAAGTATACCGTTAGCTCCGTTGGCCGAAAAAACAGCGCCAGATCAAAAAATAGTGCACCTTGCGGGGAAATTCACAAACCTGATGAGCATAAACCTCCAACTGGGCTTTTTAGCCCTTTTTTTAATGGGCTTCACTGCCTGCTCGCCTAAGGTGAGCAAAACCGTGATCGAGTACAAAACGCCGCTTGCGGCGGAAGCCACACAACTGGTGCTGAAAGCAGAGGACTCCCTGCCGGCGCAGGCCGTGAAGGTCGGCCATGTCCACATCGGCGATAGTGGCCTGACGATGAAGGGCTGTGATTATCCTTCTGTCCTCGAACGCGCCCGCCTGGAGGCCCGGTCCATCGGCGGCAATGTCATAAAGATCACCGAGCACAAACTCCCCACCACTTTCGGCAGCAGCTGCCACCGCATCCGGGCAGACATCTACCACCTCAGCGACATTCGCCCCTATGAAAAGGAGATCTACTGGTCGGCCAACCGCCGGCTGGAATGGGAGGATTTTAAAGGCGCTGCTGCCGATCATCTGATGGCCGGCGCCGTTACTTACTCGAGTATCGTGCTGGAGGCCAAGCCTCGTCTCGTTAAAACAAAGTGGTACGTCGAGGCCGAGGCCCGCGCGGTATTCGACTGCCAGCTCTCCTGGGTACAAACCGATCAAAAACTGCCGGAGGTGCTGCAGCACGAACAGGGCCATTTCGACATCGCCGAGATCTTCGCCCGCCGTATGGAAAAGGCCTTCCGCGAAAAGAACTTCACTGCCGATGAGTACAATGCCAAAGGAGAGGCCCTGTACCGCGACTATTTCAAACAATTCGAACTCCACCAGTCGGAATACGACAAAGATACTTCCTATGGCACAGGCCCGGAAAAGCAGCAGGCCTGGCTGGAGAAGATCCGGAAGGAGCTGGAGGGGGATTTGGCAGTGGGTGGTTTTCAGTAGGCCTCCTCCGCCCATGCGGGCTACGGCGGCTGAGAGCAGTGGCGCGGGAGGATCTTCCCCTTTCTTCGAACGCCGAAGCCTTTAGGGCAAAGGAGTTAGGGGATCGAGGGGCGCGGGACGGCAGCAGGCAGTCTTTCTTTCCTAAACAGGTTATTCGTAAATTACCGCTTCAGCATCCAATTGTACCAAACAACCTCCTACTGCCTATGCGAGCCCACTACTTCCTCTTCCTGCTGCCCCTTTTTATCCCGCTTTGGCTTACTTCCCAGGCGGACTATCCCATCCGCCCCGTCAACTTCACGAAGGTGGAAGTATCCGACGCCTTCTGGGCCGAAAAGGTCGAAACCAACCGGCGGGTGACCATCCCCATTGCCTTTCAGCGCAGCGATGAGACGGGGCGCATCAAAAACTTTAAAGTGGCGGGCGGCCTGGAAGAAGGCACCTTCAATACCAAACGGGGCTTCGACGATTCCGATGTGTTCAAGGTCATGGAAGGGGCGGCCTATTCGCTGTTTGTCACGCCTGATCCGGAACTCGAAGCTTACCTGGACACCCTCATCTCCTGGATCGCCGCCGCCCAGGAAGAAGACGGCTACCTCTTCACCCTGCGCACCATCCTGGGCGATGCGCCTCATCAGGACCTCTCCCATCCGCGCTGGGAAGGGGTGGAGCACGGCTCCCATGAATTGTATAACGTTGGCCATATGTATGAGGCGGCCGTGGCCCACTTCGAAGCCACCGGCAAGCGCAACTTCCTGGACATCGCCGTCAGGAGCGCCAAACTGGTGGACTCCGTATTCGGCTGGGGCAAGCTGGAAAAAGTGCCCGGCCATCAGGAGATCGAGATCGGCCTGGTGAAGTTGTACAAAGTGACGGGAGAGCAGCGATACCTCGATCTCGCCAAGTTCTTCCTCGACAAGCGCGGCGAGAACGAGCACCGCTCTACCTACCATCAGAGCCATAAGAAGGTGACCGAGCAGGAAGAGGCCGTTGGCCATTCCGTACGCGCAGCCTACATGTACACCGCCATGGCGGACATCGCCGCCCTTACCGGCGACCAGGCTTATCTTGATGCCATGGATAAACTCTGGCATGACATCGTAGATACCAAGTTATACATCATCGGCGGCATCGGCGCGGCGGGCGGCCATGAGGGCTTCGGCGGTAAATACGAGCTGCCCAACCTGCGCGCCTACAACGAGACCTGTGCCGGCATCGCCAATGTATTCTGGAACTACCGTCTCTTTCTCACCCACGGGGAAGCCCAATATGTGGATGTGCTGGAACGGGCGCTGTACAACAACGTCCTGGCCGGCGTTTCCCTGGATGGCGATGCGTTTTTCTACCCCAACCGCCTGGAATCTGTGGGGGAAACCCAGCGCAGCGAATGGTTCAACACTTCCTGCTGCCCTTCCAACATTTCCCGCTACCTGCCATCTGTGCCGGGCTACATCTATGCCCATACCGATGAGGAATTGTATGTCAACCTTTTCATCTCCAGCGATACGAAGGTGAGGCTGGCGGGGCAGGAGGTGGCCGTCCGGCAGCGCACTGGCCTGCCCTGGTCGGGCCATGTCCGGCTGGAAATGGAACCCGAGCGGCCGGGGGCGTTCACCGTACGGATCCGCATACCGGGTTGGGCGGCCGATCAGCCGGTGCCGTCTGATCTGTATTCTTTTGTGAATCAGGCAAAGGGGAAAACCATCATCCGCATCAATGGCGCAGCCGTTCCCTACACCGAAGACAATGGCTACGCTCTCCTGAACCGCAACTGGCAGGCGGGAGATGTGGTTGAGCTGGAATTTCCCTATGAAGTGCGAAAAGTGAAAGCACATCCCGAAGTGGCGGCCAATACCGGGCGCGTCGCCCTGCAGGCCGGCCCGCTGGTGTATTGCATCGAGGGGGCGGATTACCCGGGCGGAAGGGTGCACCACCTGCTGCTGAAGGACGAACAGGAGCTTCGCCTGGTTTATGAAAAGGATCTTCTGGGGGGCGTCACTACCATCCACGGTCGTGCGCAGGCCCTGCGGCAAACCGCAACGGGAGAGGCCATGAAGGAAACGGTGCCGTTTAAAGCCATCCCCTATCATGCCTGGGCCAACCGCGGTGCCGGTGAGATGCTGGTTTGGCTGCCGGTGGAGGAGGCGATCGTGGAGCCGCTGCCTGTTGGTGAATAGGCCTGATAGCGTCCCTCTCTGCGTTTATTAGAACACGGACAGCGCGGAAGAACACGGAATAGCACGGCGTCCGTGAGTGTTTGTGTTTTTTTGTGTCCTCCGTGTCCGATCCTGCATACTCAGCAGAGATTGGTTTATCCTAAATCCTTACCTTTGAAACATGATCAAACTACTGGGAATACCCTACGACGCCAACTCCTCCTTCATGCGAGGCGCCGCCGGCGCCCCCCGCCGCATTCGCCTGGCAGCCGGTAACGGCTCCGCGAATGCCGGCGCGGAAATGGGGGCGGAGATCCGCGAAGGCGTCAACTTTCAGGATGCAGGCAACCTGCATGTGGGCAATGTCAGCCCGGAGCAGGCTCATAAGGCCATCCGCGCCAGGGTAGCCGAACAACTCGCGGACGGCAGCAAGCTGCTCACCCTGGGCGGCGACCACTCCATCACTTACCCCATCATCGAAGCCTACGCTGAGGCCCATCCCGGCCTGCATGTCCTGCAGTTCGATGCCCATACCGACCTGTACGATAATTTCGACGGCAACCCCTATTCCCACGCCAGCCCCTTTGCACGTATTATGGAAAAAGGGCTGGTCAAAAGCCTTACTCAGGTAGGCATCCGCTGCCTGACCAACCATCAGCGGGAGCAGGCGGAGCGTTTCGACGTGAAGATCGTCGAGATGAAAGACTGGCCGTACCGCTTTCTGGAAACGCTGGAAGGGCCGCTCTACCTGTCCTTCGACATGGACGGCCTCGACCCCGCCTTCGCGCCCGGCGTTTCCCACCACGAGCCCGGCGGGCCCTCCACCCGGGAGGCCATTCAGGTGATACAGGGCATAGGCGTGCCGCTGGTGGGCGCCGACATTGTAGAGTATAACCCCGTCCGCGACCTGAATGGCGTTACGGCCATGGTGGCCTATAAACTGCTGAAGGAAATAATCGCAAAAATGTTATGAAGGACATTATTGTACT
>CAYVVK010000328.1:0-5923 GCA_964454855.1 uncultured Phaeodactylibacter sp.
GGCCTTCGGTGAGGGCGGCTGCCGCCATGGCGGAGGACACGCCGATCTCCGCCTGGCAGCCGCCCATAGCGGCGGAAATGGTGGCGCCTTTTTTAAAAATGCTGCCGATCTCGCCGGCCACCAGCAGGAATTTGACGATTTCGTCATCGCTCACTTCCTTGTCGGTAAAGCAGAGGTAGTACATCAGCACGGCGGGGATGACGCCGGCGGCGCCATTGGTAGGCGCGGTGACGATGCGCCCGAAACTGGCGTTCTCTTCGTTGACGGCCATGGCGAAACAGCCGATCCACTTCAGGATCTTGGAAAACTGAAAGTCACAGCGGATCAGGCATTTCAGCCACTCTTCGGAATTGTGGTATTCGCAGGGCAATACCAGCCTGTCGTAGATGCTGGCGGCGCGGCGGCTGACTTCCAGCCCTCCCGGCAAGATGCCTTTGGTATGGCAACCGCGGAAGGTGCATTCTTTCATTACCTGCCAGATGCGCAGCAGCCCGGCCCTGACTCCCGCTTCGGGGCGCCAGGTTTTCTCGTTTTCCATGACGATTTCCCAGATCGCTACACCATGCGTGGCGCAGTAGCGCTCCAGTTCGCGGGCGGTAGCGATGGGGTGGGGGAGTTTTACTTTTTCTTCCGCCTGTTCTTCCCCTTCTTTGGTGACAAAGCCCCCGCCCACGGAGTAGTAGGTGCCGGAGTACAGCAATTCGCCGGATTCGCTGAAAGCTTCAAAAAGCAGGCCGTTGGCATGGCCGGGCAGGCGCTCGGAGTAGTGGAACTCGATGTCCTTTTCCACATCGAAAGAGATGGAGTGCCGGCCGCCCAGTTTCAGTTGGCCTTCCTGCCGGATCTGTTCGGGGATGCGCTGTACATCCTTTACGGGAATGGTTTCGGGATCCTGTCCGCTCAGGCCCAGAAGGACGGCAATGTCGGTGCCGTGGCCCACCCCGGTGAGGGCCAGAGAGCCGTAGAGGTGGGCTTTCAGGCGATGAACCTGGTTCAGCAGGCTTTTGGCCTGTAGTTCTTTATAGAATCGCTCGGCGGCGCGCCAGGGCCCCAGGGTATGGGAACTGGAGGGGCCTATGCCGACCTTGAGCATATCAAATACGCTGATAGGTTCCATTGGTTATTGGTTAGTGGCTGTTTGCAGCTTCAAAAATAGGCCTTTTGCCGGGTTAAAAAGGAGCCAGTAGTGGAAAATTGTCAAAGGCCGAAAAGCTGCTTCAACTTCTTTTCTAATTCGGGATGATAGTATGGAGGTAGGTGGCCCAACTTTCTAAGAATTATCCTTGAAGGGATAGTTACTAATCTGTGCAATCTGATAGCAGAAGAGACTTTCAATCCTGTTTTTGAGAATTCATGGGCTCCATTATCTATGATCAGGTCTGTGGTTTCAGTAGATTTTTGGGTTTTGCTGGTTATGAAGGCTATTACAAAGTGTTGATAAACTGAAATTTCATTGGTCAGACAGATCGCGGGGCGTACTTTTGTTCCTGTCAGGCCATCAAAGGGAAAAGGAACAAGGATAATGCTATGCTTCGTGGTTTACCGGTTCACCATCATTGATAGAGTAAATATTCTCATCCTCATCTTTTAAAAAATCAAAAGCTGGATTAGAAGAAACACTCTGCAGCCATATCTCATCTTCGATGTCTTCCTCCTCAGACATGAGAATGATAACCCTGACCCGCTTATTGTGAAGTTGAAGAGGCTGGTCTAGAGTAAGCCAGCCTTTTTCATTGATCTTACCTGTAACTTCTACTGCTTTCATAATTCTTATTTTGATAATTAAAACGGGTGTAGTTTTTAATTAGTTCCAATTTCAAAAATCGCAATATGGACATTCATCCCACATACAATTGCACCCCCTGCACCACCGCCAGCAGCAAAAACAACCCACTAAGAAAGTAATTCAGGTTGCGGGCAAAGTAGTTGGCGCGCTTCAGGATGAACTGGGCGAAATTGGCGTAAGCAGCAAGCATGGAAAAGGCGCCAAAGGAGACGCCCGTCACAAATAACAGGTGAAAGGGGCTGTGCAACTGGATCAGGCCTTCGGCTTTAAGCACGCTGCCAATGGTGAAAAAATAAGGGATAAAGAGGGCGTTCATACCGGCTACGGCAATACCCAGCAAGTAGGGGCGGCCTTTTCGCTGGCTGGCTTTCAGCTCCTTGGCGTACAGGGCCTGATAAAGGAAAAAGAAGGCCAGTGTCAGGAAGATCACTACCGAGGCGCTCCGGATATAGGTGAATATTTCGGGATGGCGGCCGAGGTAACCGGCAAAGGCCACTGCGATATAAGCTTCAAAAAAAATGGTGGTGGCCCCTCCGGCGCTGTAATGCAGGCCCGAAGGCAAGCCTTGCTTGATACTTACGCTGACCGATGTCATGTTGACCATACCCGGCAGAGAAATGCCAAGGAATGCAGACAGGAATCCGAAAAAAAGTGGGCTCAGATAGTCCATAGCGGTAAAAGTAAGTAAAATCTGAGTGCTTCGCAGCTTTCAGAAAATCCTCCGGGCTTAAAAATCCTCTTTTCCCTCTTCGGTGAATTGCAGCGCGTAGAATCGGTTGCCCAGTTCGCGGGAAGGCTCGTCAAAAAGGAAGAGGACGAAGGCTGTGCCCTGGCCGGCCTTGTGCAGGGCCAGCAGTTCGCAGTGTTGCCATCGGGAGAAGCTGCTCTTAGGTTTGAAAAAATACTGCCGCCCCCAGTCGGCATGAAAAGCTTCGGCCAATACTTCCTGGGCGATCTCATGGCCCACGATGAGTTCCTCCTGATCGTTGGTGGCCAGGTGAGTGAGCAGGCGGATGGCTTCCACCTGAGGCAGGGCGGAGAGGGGGTTGCCGGCTTCATAGGGTTTGATGATATAACGGATCTCCAGCCCCTCGCGGCGGGAGCGAATGGCGTAATCGTAAGATTGCAGTGGATTTTTCCAGACGGGGATGCGTTTATAGCGGGCCTCCACCGGGCTGAGGAAGGCAATGCCCGCCTCTTCCAGCAGGAGCTCGAAATCTTCATCCATTTTTACCTGCCCGAAAAGCGGCAGGGCCAGCAGGAAACTCACACTAAAGATCCATAATCCTTTACACATAACCTCAAACTGCTTGCTTATCCAAAGATTGTGAACATGAGCCGGGAGGCTCTGTTTCATAAACGAATAATCTACGTAATTAATAACATAAACATATGAAGGCGCTAAAATATTTTGCATTTTTCACCGCCGCTTTCTTCCTGCTAGCCTGCAACCAAACCCCGGCGGAAGAAGCTCATCAGGAGAACAACTACAAGTATGAAGGCATGACGGTGGAAGACGAGATCGATGTACTTACCGATTATGCCGCCAACACTATGCTGTCCATTCAACTGGCGGATGTAGCGGCGCAGAGCGCCAGCACGGAGAAAGTGCGGGAGTTTGCGATCAAAGTGAACCAGGACCACCGCCAGATGATAACGGAGTTGACGGCACTGGCCGCTAATTTTAACATGACCCTTCCGGCCCAGTTGTCTGAAGGCCAAAGGGAAATGGTGGCCGATCTGCGGGAAAAAGAAGGCAATGAACTGGACAAAGCCTATCTCGACAGCGTCATTGAATATCACGAAGCCTTTAAGAGCAAAATGGAAGAGATCATCCAGGAAACGGAATACCCTCAGATGATGGATTTCGCCCGGATGGTAGATTCCCATCACTACGTCCACTACAACCAGGCGAAAAACATGATGATGGAGTTGGATGCCTGATCACAACCTGAAACCATCACCATATTGGTATTGCCGGATTTTCCCGAGCCTTCTGGCCCGAAGTCCGGCAATATTTTTTTGGCATCCCGAAGAATTCGGGTTGGATATCAGCGATTAGCCATGTATGCCGACGCCGCCGCGCATCGGCATGCATGGCCACATTTTGATCTGTTATATTTCAGGTGTTGTATTTTGAAGTCAGGCAGGAGCGACCCGAATTTTTTCTTTGATGGACTGGATGAGGGCGGGAGAAGGTTTGCGCCGGTGGATCTTACTCTTAATAAATTCCCGGAAGGATTTTTCCTGGCTGAGGACTTTCAGGTAGGTGGGGTTGGCTTTTATTTCTTTCAGCAATTCTCTTTCCGCACTTTCACTCAACTCATTGTCAAGATACATAGTGACTTTTCGTACGAGCTCCTGATAATTTTGATCTCTCATTGTGAAACGTTTTTTACCATTCGCAGGGCCCTGTCAGGCCGTTCGGGAAACCAATGGCCCGGACAAAACAGACAGCCCACTGGTGGATGCCCGCCGGGGCAACTGGCCAGAGGAGGGGATGTCGTATTTTGGTATTTGGTTTGTCCTGTCATAATTGAGCCTGCTGGTTTTTAAACGAGTGAAACTTGTCCGTGCCTTTTTTCCTGTGCAGGAGTGTTTATCGGTGCAGCCTAAGTGCCGTTGCCGGCTTTAGCACTTGCCCCGGAATGCGTTGGCGGCAGACAAGTTTCATGGGATTGAGCCCTACTGAATAGTAGAGGTTAACGAATATTCCTATTTTCTTTTGTCCTTATAGCCTAAGGACTTGGCGTATGAATTCAGTTTTTCTTTCAACATATTGCGGGCGCGGTGCAGCCTCGACCTTACCGTCCCGATGGGGATATCGATGATCCTGGATATTTCCTCGTAGGTAAACCCTTCAATATCGCATAGCAGGATGACCACCCGGAAATCCACCGGCAGGGAATTGATGGCGTTGGTCACCTCATCGCCCATCATGTCCTGGAACATCTCCTCCCGCATATCCATATAGCTGGAATACTGGGTGTCTTCCTCATCGTGGAAATTGATGACTTCCTCGTAATCTACCTTGGTCGGTTGCTTGCTTTTCTTGCGATACTGGTTGATGAAGGCATTTTTGAGAATTTTGAACAGCCAGGCTTTGGCATTAGTACCTTCCTTGTAATTTTCGATAAACCGATATGCTTTCATATAGGTTTCCTGGACGAGGTCGTTGGCGTCTTCCTCGTTATACGTCAAATGATAGGCAAAGGTATAAAGCGCATCTATTTGAGGCAAAAACTCTTGCTCAAAAATCCTGTCGTACTGTACTTCCTTGTCATTCTTTTGTGTCATCAGGACCATAAAGATAGGAATTATTTAAAAACGGCAAAGCTTCTGCTCAAAGATGCCATCCTGCCCTTGCTTGACTTAAGTGTCTGTTTTACAGGTGTTTATGATTCAGGGTAAGGAGAAAATGTATTTTTTCGCCTTTTCAAAAGCACTAACTGGCATTTGGGGAAAAAAGTTTCCTTGAGGAGGGGAAAAAGTTGGAACGTCGGAACGTTGGAACGTCCGGACGTCCGGGCGTCGGAACGTTCTAAACCATTTATTCGGGCTATTGTTTCACCTCAAATCGGCAGCGGAGCAAAAGAGGCAGGCACTTCTGCGGCCAATTAGCCGTTTTTCTGAATAAAACCTTCTAATTTTATGGCTTTTACGAGTAAAGGACAAAGCGTGGATACATTATCACCCAGGGAAGACCCTACAGCGGAATCGCGCAAGCGCGACCACATCGAGCTGGCTTTCCAGTCGCAGGTGGCGGATGGAGTGCTCGACCAGCGCTTCTACTATGAGCCGATCCTCTCGGGCCACCCCCAGCGTGGGGGGCTGAAGAGCTTTCTCTTCCTCGGGAAAACCATGCGGGCGCCGATGTGGGTGTCGAGCATGACCGGAGGCACAGCCCTGGCCCATACGATCAACCACAACCTCGCCCGTGCCTGTAAGGAGTTTGGTATGGGCATGGGGCTGGGCTCCTGCCGACAGCTGCTCTCCAACGATGAAACGCTCAAAGATTTTGATGTACGCAGCCTCATCGGCGACGATCTGCCGCTGTTCGCCAACCTGGGCATCGCCCAGTTGGAAGAGCTGATAGCGGAAGGTAAACTTCACAAGGCCAAAGAGCTGGTGGACAAG
>CAYVVK010000328.1:5933-6226 GCA_964454855.1 uncultured Phaeodactylibacter sp.
AGCTCCATGCCGATGGCCTGATCGTGCACGTCAACCCACTGCAGGAGTGGCTGCAGCCGGAAGGCGACCGCTTTCAGCACCCTCCCTTGCAAACGATCACTACCTTACTGGAAAAGCTCGACATGCCGGCCATCGTAAAGGAGGTCGGCCAGGGAATGGGGTATGAGAGCCTGAAAGCCCTGCTGCAGCTGCCGCTGGCAGCCATTGATTTTGCGGCCAACGGCGGCACCAACTTCGCCCGCCTGGAAATGCTGCGCGGCATGCCCGAACTTCGCGAAAAGCTTTGGCACATC
>CAYVVK010000328.1:6236-7265 GCA_964454855.1 uncultured Phaeodactylibacter sp.
GAAATGCTGCGCGGCGACAAGGCCAAGGCCAGCATCTACGAACAACTGGCTTATGTGGGCCATAGTGCGGAAGAAATGGTGGACATGCTGAACCAACTGCTCGATGAACTGGGCGATAAGGTAGCTTGTCGGCAGGTGATCATCTCCGGAGGGGTGAAGACCTTTCTCGATGGCTATTATCTCATCAATAAATGCCGGGCCAGCAGTATTTACGGGCAGGCTTCCGGCTTTTTGCGCCATGCCCGCGGCGGCTACGAAGAATTGCAGGAATACGTGGATGCGCAGGTGCAGGGGCTGGAACTGGCCAACGCTTTTTTGAAGGTAAAGTAAAACATTACAGAGATGCAGGAAAAAACCGTATCGGGCTTCTCGAAGCTCTCCAAGTTGGGAAAGATTCGCTGGGTGGTGGAAAATTTCTTCAACGACCCGGAGAACGTATCCCGTGAACTGATGAGCTTCTGGCATGAAGACGAAGAACAGCAGCGCATCCTCGACGGCTTCAGCGAAAATACCATCAGCAATTACTACCTGCCCTTCGGCATCGCTCCCAATTTTCTGATCAATGGCAAGGTGTACGCCGTGCCCATGGTTATAGAAGAAAGCTCGGTGGTGGCGGCGGCCTCCAGTGCCGCCAAATTCTGGCTGAAACGCGGGGGCTTCAAAGCGGAAGTCATTGCCACCAAAAAGCTCGGCCAGGTACACTTCAGCTGGAAAGGCGATGTGGAGAAACTGTACCGGCACTTCGGCGAGCTGGAAAAGCGCCTGCGCACGGACGCCGCCCACCTTACCGCCAACATGGAAAAACGCGGAGGCGGGGTGCTGGACATCGAATTGCTGGATATGGCCCATCTCGAGCCGGACTATTACCAGCTCAAGGTGAGTTTTGAGACCTGCGACTCCATGGGCGCCAATTTCATCAATTCCGTACTGGAAGAATTCGGCAGCACCCTGGAAATATTCGTGGCCGAGCATGGCGCTTTCGAAGGCCGGGAAAAAGAACTGGAGGTCATTATGGCCATTCTTTCGAAT
>CAYVVK010000329.1:0-7264 GCA_964454855.1 uncultured Phaeodactylibacter sp.
CTGTTACAGCCCTACAGGCTGTTCTGTACACCAGAGCTATAGCAGGTTGCTTCGAACCGGGGCGCTCAGGAATTGGCCAGGAAGGCTGTGGATATTTAGCCTCAACAGGCTGCCCCGACGGGTCCGTATGGAAAGGCCTGCCACACACTCAACCTGAGGTACTGCTCTGGGAAGATTCAGAGCCGGGGTACAGCCGCTGGGCGGGCGACAGCCGCCATGCGGCAATCAACCAACCACCCCCAAATGCAGGATCCGCCCGCCGGTCTGATTAATCGGGCTGACGCTCTTGCCGATCACCACGCCGTCTTCCGGCGCATGGTACTCCTTGATCAGGTCGCCGAAGATGTTGCGCAGGGTGGCGATCACCTCGCCCTTTTTGACCAGGTCCGCCACCTGGGGGTAAACGGTGAGGATGCCGCCGGTATCGGTGTACAGCCAGTAGGAGTGCTGGCAGAGCACGGCCTCAAATCCCGGCTCTTCCATAATGTCATCCGTCATGCCCAGGTCACCCAGCAGGTTGTGGATGCCGGTGAGGCCCGAGCGGATCAGGCCGCGCTGGAAGGTATTGGGATTGCCCACCTCCAGGGTGATGGCGTGGATGCCCAGCGCATCGGCGGCGCCGCGCAGGGTGCCGTCGGAAGGCGGGTTGTGCACGATGATCTGGGCGTTCTGAAGCTCCGCCATTTTGCGGGTGGTGGGCTTCGACATGTCGGCGCGGATGTAGTAGGAGTTGATCCGGCCGAAGCTGGCCGTATGCAGGTCGATCAGGTAGTCGAACTTTTTAATGATCCAGTTGACGACGCGGAAGGCGTACACCTGGCTGACGTTGCCGTCGGCCCGGCCCGGCATGATGTGGTTGAGGTCGGTGCCGTCGATGAAGCGGCGCTTCTTGCGCAGCAGAGAGGGGATGTTCACCACGGGAATGCCCACTATGGTGCCGCGCAGCTCCTTGACGTCAATCTCCCGGAAGAGCCGCTGTATCACGGGGATGCCGTTCAGTTCATTGCCGTGCGCCGCGGCGGTCAGGCCGAGCACGGGCCCTTTCTGCAGGCCTTTGGCGACAATGATGGGGATAAAGACCGGCAGCCCCATCCCATCGGTGACGAGGTGGATGAGGTGCCGTTTTATTTCTCCGGCGGGAACTTCTTCGAGATCGAGCTCCTCGATGACCGGCGCTTCCAGTTGCATGGCCGAGATCTGGCTATCCATATTCCGTTTTACTTATGTGCAATCCTTCCAGCAATTTCGCTGGGGGCACAAAAATACGGAAAACTGGCTTAATGGCCGGCCTGGCCATTGCCGGCATATGCAGGATGGTATTTCAGCCGGTAGACCGAGCGGTAGGCACCGTGGCCGTCGAGGTAGGCCAGCAGTTCATTCTTTGAAGGTTCGTCGATCAGCGGCCAGAGGGGCTGGCTGATGTTGCGCACATCGGCCAGTGCCGGTTTCAGTTGCTCATCCCACTGCCGGTAGTGCAGCTCGAAATCCGCGGGGCTCACCCTGCGGCGGCAGTTTTTGTGCTCACACATGATCTCCATCTCCTCGGGGATGTTGAAGATGCCGTACTCGTCGGTGATCTGCTCTCCGGGCTGTATGTCGCGGATGGCGATCTCAAAACCGTAGCCGGTGCTCATGGTGTTGCAGTTGCAGCAGTGGTTGACGTACTTGGCAAAGTCCCAGCTCACGATGCGCACACCCCTTTCGTCGATGTAGGAGTACTTCTCGATCACCTGTTGCATCTCGGGCTCATAGGTGCCGTAAGCTTCGGGGGTGATCTCCATCTCCAGGCTGTCCTTTACGTAGGTGATGGTGCCTTTAGGGAGAAACTGGGTGGTAAAAACGCCGTAGCCCATTTCTTCGCTGATGAACTGGATGCGGGTATGAGGGTGTATCATGGTTTATTGGATTTATAGTAAGTCCAAAATGAAAGTCGGAAGTCGGCCCTGGCCTATGGAATTTCCATTGCACCTATTCCACAGGAGCCGCACCCGTCGGGGCTGTGGCCGGAAGCGGAGACTTGTATCCTTTTGATGATCAATTAGTTGCATGCTGGTTTATACGCCTTGTCAAATTCATCACATGTATTCAAAACAAGCGCGCCTCATCTTTCAGCCAGCCGGTGACACTGTGCCGGGTGCGCCGCGCCGGCAGCACTTCGTGCTCCAGGGTTTGGCTGTTGAAACACACCAGCCGCCCCGCCAGAGGTAATATGTCCTGTGCTTTTTCGGAGCCGTCCTCCTGCGGCAGGTAGAGCCGCAATTGGCCGCCGTCCTCTTCATTCCAGTCGAAGTTCAGGTAGCAGACAACGGAAAGTTTTCTCGACTGGGTGTGCCGGAAAACGTCCAGGTGCCGTTTGTAGAAGGCCCCTTCCGGGTAAATGGCGAAGTGCAGCTCCATGTCCCGGATGCCGAGGTAGCAGCTGCGGTTAAAATATTCGGACATGGCCTGCAGGCGGCTGAAGAAAGGCCGGCAGGCTTCGGGTGGGTTGTGGTGGTCGATCCACTGAATGTGATCCCGGCGGATGTCCTGGTTCATCTGGTAGTGCCTGGTCTTGCCAATGCCGGCACTGTTGAATTGGCCTTGGTGGTAAGCATCCGAGGCGGCCTGCAGCATCTGCCGGGCCTCTTCCGGGGAGAGAAAGCCATCGGCAATGGCATAACCTTCGGTAATGACGCCGGTGACAATAGCCTCAAAGCGTTGTTCGTTTGTAGAAACCAGTAATTCCATTATCTTCTTGCTGTAGCTCCGCAATAGGCAGCGAAGCATTTTTTTTGCAAAAGAGAGTGGTAATTCTGAAGTTATTTTGAATAATGGAGGGGCCGCTCGTCGAAAAAAGGGCTTATTTTTACCTCTCATCCCCGAAGGAGACATTATGAAGATATTGATCGTGGAAACGGAGCAGCAATGGATGCAGAAAATGACGCGTTTTCTGAAACGGGAAGGCTATATCTGTGAACAAGCCATTGATTTTCAGGAGGGTTTCCGGAAGATCAACAATTACGAATACGGCTGCGCCATCATCAGTTTGGGCCTGCCGGGAAATGAGGGCCTTCGGCTCGTGAAAATGCTGCGCGAGGAAGATACCCGTACCGGCATACTCGCCATTTCCGGCTACGACCGGGTGGAGGAACGCATAGAGGCCCTGGAAGAAGGCGCCGACGACTTTCTCGTCAAACCTTTCCACCTGGGAGAGATGAACGCCCGCATCAAGGCCATCACCCGCCGCAAGACCGGAGACTACAGCCGCCTGCTTACCTTCGGCGGCCTGGTACTCAAACTGGACGAGCGCGTGGTGCTCGCCGATGGCGAGCCCCTGAAGCTCACCCGCAAGGAGTTTGAAATACTGGTGTACCTGGCGCGTAACAAGAACCGCGTGGTCACTAAGGAAAGCATCGCCGAACACCTCTGGGGGGATTACATGGACGATGCCGTTTCCTTCGACTTTATCTACGCCCACGTGAAGAACCTGAGGAAAAAACTGGTGGCCCACGGCTATGGCGATAAGCTGAAAACCATCTATGGGGTAGGCTACAAATTCGAGTCCTCCTGATCTCCCGCCAAAACACCTAAGCCGGGAATCTGTTTTTATACTCATAGCGAAATGGTTAGAGAACTTTTCAAAACTAAAACCATTTCGCTTTGAGTATATGCGAGCGTCCGAATGGGTTTAATTCTCGCTCAAACCAATTCGGAGCCGGTATATTCAATATCGGGCATATCTTGCCTAACTTTGTAAAATTTTGAACACTCAGAGTTCTTCCGTACCCGAAATGGGTTTGCGGTGAGCTCCAAATACTCTACCAAATAATGGAAGTAGCCACTAAAATAGAATTGCGCAACCTCAACCTGGAAGATTACCTTGGCCTCAAGGAAGCCATGATCAAAGCCTATTCCGGAGGTGGCGTGACCCACTGGAATAAAAGAAGCATCAAGAAACTCCTGGAGCTCTTCCCCGACGGGCAACTCTGCGTGACCGTAGACGGCAAGGTGGCCGCCTGCGCCCTGTCTATCATCGTCAACTATAAAAAATTCGGCGACAACCATACCTATCAGCAGATCACCGGAAAAGAGACCTTCAGCACCCACGACTCCGACGGCGATGTGCTCTACGGCATAGAGCTCTTCGTACACCCCAAATACCGGGGCATGCGCCTCGGCCGCCGCCTCTACGACGCCCGCAAGGAGCTGTGCGAAAACCTCAACCTGCGCTCCATCATCGCCGGAGGGCGGATACCCAATTATAAGGAACATGCAAATGAGCTGACCCCCAGGCAGTACATCCAGCAGGTAAAGCTCAAGGAGATCTACGACCCCACCCTGACCTTTCAGCTGTCGAACGACTTTCACGTCAGAAAGATCATCAAGAACTACCTGCCGGAAGACCGCGAGTCTAAGGAATACGCCACCCTGCTGGAGTGGAACAACATCTACTTCCAGGAGGAGGAAAAGCTCATCAACGTGCCCAAGGATGTCGTGCGCGTAGGTATCGTGCAGTGGCAGATGCGCCTGTTCCGAAATTTTGACGCCCTGGTGGAGCAGGTCGAGTACTTCATAGATGCGGTGAGCGATTACCAGTCGGACTTTATCCTCTTCCCCGAATTCTTCGAAGCGCCCCTCATGGCCGATTACAACCACCTGGGAGAGGCCCGCGCCATCCGGGAGCTGGCGGGCTATACCACCGCCCTGCGCGAGAAATTTACCGAATTCGCCGTTTCCTACAATGTGAACATCATCACCGGCAGCATGCCCAAGCTGGAAGACGATGGCCACCTCTATAACGTCTCCTACCTCTGCCGGCGCGACGGCAGCTGGGAGAAGTACCAGAAGGTGCACATCACGCCCTCCGAACGGGATGCCTGGGGCATGCTGGGCGGAGACCAGGTAAAGGTCTTCGATACCGATTGCGGTAAGGTGGGCATCCTGATCTGCTACGATGTGGAATTCCCGGAGCTGGCCCGCATCTACGCCGACCAGGGCATGCAGCTGCTCTTCGTGCCTTTCCTGACCGATACCCAGAACGGCTACAACCGCGTGCGCCTCTGTGCCCAGGCCCGCGCCATAGAGAACGAATGTTACGTGGTGATCGCCGGCTGTGTCGGCAACCTGCCGCGCGTCAACAACATGGACATCAACTACGCGCAGTCGGCTATCTTTACCCCTTCCGACTTTGCCTTCCCCACCAACGCCATCCGCGCCGAGGCTACGCCCAATACGGAAATGACCGTCATCGCCGACGTCAGCCTGGAACTGCTGAAGGAACTGCACGAGTTCGGCAGCGTCAATACGCTGAAGGACCGGCGGAAGGACCTGTATAAGGTTGTTCTGAAAAAGTAGGCCGTTGGGGTTTGCTCGTCCTGCTTCGACGGCGCAGCCCGGGATACTCTATTTCCGGGCTTCTGAGCAGATTGTTAGATTGCTGCATTGGTGTGGTGCAATGCGCTAAGCGCCCGTTCGCAGAGGTTGTAGAAAACTTTACAAGGTGCAGCGCCCACCCTGCAAGCCCGAAAAAAAAATCTTTGGTGCCCCACAGGGTGGCCATTCGCCGTTTCTTTCGTCAGCTCTTGATATTTTAAAACGCAAACTATGAAACCCGCCTTCGCCACCATAGCCCTGCTGGTGCTATCCAACATCTTTATGACCTTCGCCTGGTATGGCCACCTCAAGTTTAAAGAGATTAAGTGGCTGGACGGCCTTGGGCTGTTCGGCGTCATCATGATCAGCTGGTTCATCGCCTTTTTCGAGTACTGCCTGCAGGTGCCCGCCAACCGCATCGGCTACAAGTCCTACGGCGGCCCTTTCGCGCTGGTGGAGCTGAAAGTGTTGCAGGAGGTGATCACACTAGCCGTTTTCCTCGTCTTCTCCCTCGTCTTCTTCAAGTCGGAAAGCTTTCGCTGGAACCATTTCGTGGGCTTCGCCTGCCTGGTTCTGGCCGTTTATTTTATCTTTAAAAAATAGTTGCAAAAGATTAATAGCCACGCGAGATGGAACAGATGAAACCCGGCCAGGATGAAACCTTCGACAAGCAGGTGCTGCAGCACTACAGCATCAACCCGGCCTACGTACACGAGCTGTACTTCCTGCAGGTAGAGCTGCTGAAGCTGCAAAAGTATATTTATGAGAACGGCCTGCGGCTGGCCATCCTCTTCGAAGGCCGTGATACGGCCGGCAAGGGCGGCGCCATCTTTCGCTTCTCACAGTTTCTCAACCCCCGCCACTACCGAGTCGTGGCCCTCGGCAAACCCTCGGAGGTGGAGCGCGGGCAGTGGTACTTTCAGCGCTACATCCAGGAATTGCCCAACGCCGGGGAGATCGTCCTCTTCGACCGCAGCTGGTACAACCGCGCCGTGGTGGAACCCGTGATGGGTTTCTGTACGCCGCAGGAGTACGAACTTTTCATCGAGCAGGCGCCCCTGGTGGAAAAAATGATCACCGATGACGGCATTCTGTTGTTCAAATTCTGGTTCTCCATCGACATGCAGGTGCAGCGCCTGCGCATTGAAGACCGCCTCTCCGACCCGCTCAAACAATGGAAAGTAAGCCCCGTAGACCTGCTGGCCCAGGAAAAATGGGACGACTTCACCGAGTACAAGAACAGGATGTACGAACTCACCTCCACTCCCTACAGCCCCTGGGTCGTCATCAGAGGGAATATTCGCGAGCTGGCCCGTATCGCTGCCATGCGCTACCTCCTCCACGCCATCGATTATGCCGATAAGGCGCCGAACCTGGAGGGGCCGAGTGAGGAGATTGCATGGAAGTACATTCCAGGGAGTGTCTAAACGTTCTAACGTTCCAACGTTCCAACGTTCCAACGTTCCAACGTTCAAACCTCCTCCACTTCCGGAAAGAGCGCCAAAATAGCCTCCTCCTTCGCCTCACAAACTCCTCTTTCCGTGATCAGGCCGCTGACGAGGCGCGCCGGCGTCACGTCGAAGGCGTAGTTGGCGGCGGAGCTCTCCGCCGGGGTGATCAGCACGGAGTAGATCCTGCCGTTGCGCCAGCCCTGCATGTATTTCACCTCTTCCGCTTTGCGTTCCTCGATGGGGATGTCCGCCAGCCCGTCGCGGATGGACCAGTCGAAGGAGGAAGAGGGGAGGGCGACGTAGAAGGGCAAGCCATTGTCATTTGCCGCCAGGGCCTTGAGGTAGGTGCCGATCTTATTGGCCACGTCCCCCTGCCGGGTGGTGCGGTCACTTCCCACGATGGCCATATCCACCATGCCGTGCTGCATGAGGTGGCCGCCGGTATTGTCGGCGATGATGGT
>CAYVVK010000330.1:0-4505 GCA_964454855.1 uncultured Phaeodactylibacter sp.
TGCCAGCGACTTCGATCACCGTGCAACAGCTCCCAAAGCCAATTGCGATCCGTCGATCGAGGCGGTGGGCGTCAGTAATTTCAACGAGCGGCAGATGCGGCGGGCCCACACCCTGCTGGAAAAACGGGGCATTCCCCTGGCCAGCAATCAGGTGCAGTACAACCTGCTGCAGCGCGATCCGGAAACCAATGGCGTGCTGGCGGCAGCCAAAGAGCTGGGAATCACTCTCATCGCCTACTCCCCTCTGGCGCAGGGCCTGCTCACCGGCAAATTTCACGAGGATCCGGAACTCATCAAAAAACGGCCGGGGCCGCGCAAGCACAGGAGCGCCTTTTCCCGCAAGGGCCTGGAAAAGAGCCGGCCCCTGATCGAAACCCTGCGGGACATCGCCGCCCGGCATGACGCCAGCCCCGCCCAGATAGCCCTGCGCTGGCTCACCCAGGTGCATGGCGATACCGTGGTGGCCATTCCCGGAGCGACTAAGGTGAGGCATGTGGAGGAGAGCGCCGGGGCGATGGGGATCCGGCTGTCGGAAGAAGAACTTCACTGCCTGGCAGGCAATTAATATATCTTCTCAATCAGGCCATTCAACTACCAAGATCAATATATCCCGATGATAAGTACGAACCTTGCCAAAGCGCTCATCGTGAGCGGTGCCGGTAGGCAGCCCTTGTTCCCGGCTTAATCTCGTAGCAGCTTTTCCCCATTCCTTGGCCTTGTCCAGGGGGCAGGGGATCTTTTTCATAGAGCAATAGCCCGCAATGGTGTAGTAGTTCTTATCTACACTGGTTATTTTGGCTTCCAGTTCGTCGATCCTGTTGGCGATAAAATCTATATCCTGCTTGATTTCCTCATTGATCTTGTCCTGCTCCTCCATTTGCTCAACGATCAGGCGCAGGCTTTTAAGGATATTGGCAGGCTGATGTTCCTTCATCTCTGATTTGCCGGTAGTTAAGAGCTCATATATCCTGTCGTAAACCCACAGCTCGAATCTCGGGGCCAGCCAGCCGGCAAATTTCAGCGCCAGTTTGTCGTCCATCCAGGTGCCTTGTAGCTCTGGTTCGCCGCCTTTTACTACCCGAAGGGCCTCTCTACCTGGTTCAGGCTTATACCTTTCCTCTAGCAGGAGTATATATTCTTGGGTTGTTTTCAGCCTTAAGAATCCACTTACGACTTTGTCGAATGGTTTGGCCATTTCTGTTGCATTGATCATCTTGTTTCCGTCGGAGAACTCAAAAGAGATACTTTGCCCTTCATAGTTGAATTTGATGACTTCACTCATTTTCTCTGGTTTTATATTATAAAAATTCCCGATGTGTAGATTCGCGCATCGGCTGATTATCAATCATTTACAGGAGATATTGGGCGCTGAAACCACCTTGGCGGATTTGTCAAGGCAAGTGGAGAGCTGAAAAGATGAGCTGGTTAAAAACAAAAATATGTATAATTCTAAAAATAAGCAATTTTTTGTTTCTGCGAATTCTGAGTAAAAATTAATTAGTACACTAACTAAATGCCTACCTTTGCAGCGCCTTACAATCACCAAATAGAACCAGGAACCATGGAAGCTTTACTGCAAAAGTACAAGGACAAAAAGCCGGAGATCGTATTCGAGTGGAACGACTCAGAGACGGAGGCCCGCGGCTGGATCGTGATCAACTCCCTGCGCAACGGGGCGGCCGGCGGCGGCACCCGCATGCGGGAAGGTTTGACGCGGGGGGAAGTCATCTCGCTGGCGAAGGTCATGGAGATCAAATTTTCGGTCTGCGGCCCGGACATCGGCGGCGCAAAGTCGGGTATAGACTTCACCCCCAGGGACCCCCGCCGCAATGGGGTGCTGCAGCGCTGGTACGAAGCGGCCCTGCCCATCCTGAAAAGTTATTACGGTACGGGTGGCGACCTCAATGTGGACGAGCTCAAGGACGTCATTCCCCTCACCGAGAAGCTGGGCCTTTGGCATCCGCAGGAAGGCATTGTCAACGGCCATCTCAATACCTCAAGTGGGGAGAAAGTGCGGGTGATCGGCCAGCTGCGTTCGGGCTGCGCCAAGATCGTGGAGGATGCCCGTTATGTACCGGATAACCACAAATACGCCGTGGCGGACCTGATCACCGGTTTCGGGGTGGCGGAATCCATCCGCCATTACTATGATATTTTCCATCGGCGCAGCCTGGAAGGCAAGACGGCCATCATTCAGGGCTGGGGCAATGTAGCCTCGGCGGCTGCCGGCTATCTCAGCCTGCACGGGGCGAAAGTGTTGGGCATCATCGACCGCGAAGGGGGCATCATCAGTGAAGAAGGCATGGGCATGGAGGAGATCAAACACCTGTTCGTCACCAAACAGGGCAACCAACTGGCTGCCGGGCAGATGATATCCTTCGAAGCCGCCAATGAGCGCATCTGGAAGCTGGGCGCCGATATTTTCATTCCCGGCGCCGCTTCCAAGCTGGTATCCCGGGCACAGGTGGATGAGATGCTGGCGGGTGGTATGGAAGTCATCGCCTGTGGGGCCAATGTGCCCTTTGAGGACGACGGCATCTTTTTTGGCCCCACTGCCAAGTACGTAGACGAGCAGATCAGCCTGATCCCGGATTTTATCGCCAACTGCGGCATGGCCCGCGTATTTGCCTACTTCATGCGATCCGGGGCGGAGATGACCGATGAGGCCATTTTCAACGACGTGTCCCACACCATACGGCAGGCCCTGGAAGAAGTGCATCAGGCTCATTCCAAGGGCACCCAAATATCCGGGGAGGCGCTGAAGATCGCTTTGCGCAAGCTGATGCCTGCAGAAGAGGCAGTGCCCGTCCTTTGAAAGGCCTGTTATGAAGAATCAGGCCGGAAAACCGGGATAATTTGCCCCGAGTGTGCACTTCCTGCGGTTTTTCTTGTCATGGGAAAAAATTAGCGATAAATTTGCAACACTTTCTGTGTACTTCCAGTATAAGGAATTGTATGTTGCGGAATTCAGTGCTTTTTTAGCACGGAAGGCTACTATCTATAACCGATTTGAGTATTTAGAAAACAGGGTTTCCAGAGGCCTGTCCTCCGGAGCCCCAACACCTCAATATTGCGATGCTGCCTGGCAGCATAAGAGAATCGGGAGGTTTGGCGGCTTAAGTGCGGTCAAACCTTCTGCATTACTAATTATTAACAATTTAATCCCTACGACTATGACAAAGAGAAGTAACCTCTTACTTGTACTCGCCCTGTTGCTGGGGCTGACAGGTAGCCTTCATGCCCAGGAAAAAAAAGATGCCGCTTCCAGTGGATATCCCACTCCTAAAGATATGATTGAAGTAGGAGTGAGTGGCGGTTATGTTTTTATTTCCGGTGACCTCACCCAGAACCCGGGCTACGGTGCAGGCCTGCACGTCCGCAAAGCCCTGGATTACGTGTTCTCCCTGCGCCTCGACGGTTTCTATGGCATCGCCAAGGGAGAGCGGGGCTCTGTAGAAGCCGCCAACTATCGCGAAAACGAAACCACATATATGGCGGGTACCGGTTACGGTGTCATTTCCGCCAATGCCCTGCGCTGGAATCAATCCACGAAGAAAGTCAACCTCTACGCCATGATCGGCCTGGGAGGCAGTTACTTCAAGGCCGCTACGCGCAGTGACCCCAAACGGCCGCTGAACGATCCGGCCTTCAGCTTTATCCCCCACGTTGCCGGCGGAGTAGGAGCGGGCTTCCGCCTCAGCCCCCGTATGAATATAGGGCTGGAACATCAGGTGTTTGTTGCCTTCGGCAGTAAGGCCGACCTCGTGGACGGCTACAATACCAACTTCGGCACTACCGACCGTTCCCTCTTCCGCGATATCGTCAACTTCACCGCCGTAAAGATCAACTTCAACATCGGCAACCCCAGCAAGCAATCCGAACCGCTGTACTGGGTCAACCCGCTGGAATCCGTGATGAACGACCTCTCCCAGATGAAGCAGCAGCAGCAGCTGGCCCTGGAAGATTCCGACGGTGACGGCGTCATCGACGCCATCGACCAGGACCCCAATACGCCGCCCGATGTGCCGGTGGATACCAAGGGCCGCGTACTGGACAGCGACCGCGACGGCGTTCCCGATTATAAGGACCGCGAGCCATACTTTCCGCCCCGCCCCGGTGAGCGGGTAAATGAAGAGGGCGTGGTCGTCAACCCCATAGGAGGAGCAGGAGGTGGCGTTTCGGAAGAGCGTGTCCGGGAGATCATTGCCGAAGAACTGCAGAACTATCAGCTGCGGGACCAGGCCGGCGGCGCCGGCGCCGGCCCGATGACGGAATGGTTCCTGCCAATGCTCCACTTCGGGGTAGGCAGCGAAAGGATTAAATACTCCGATTACGGCACCCTGGCCAGTATCGGCCGTATGATGAAAGGCAACACCAACCTGCGCCTGGTCGTGACCGGATATACCGACAGCACCGGCCCGGAATCCCTGAATAACCAACTATCTTACGACAGGGCCAAAGCAGTGATCAAACACCTGGTGAATAACCACGGCATTGGCCGCGGC
>CAYVVK010000330.1:4515-7262 GCA_964454855.1 uncultured Phaeodactylibacter sp.
GCCTAATCCTTCAGTGGAAAGGTGCGGGTGAACTGCTCGTGCCCACTGGTAGCAGCTACATGAACCGCCGCGTAGAATTCCGTGTGGGCCAGCCCACCGACGTGGAGATGGACCCTCCCGCCGGCGGCGCCACTGAAGATACCAATGATGGGTATTGACCCTCTGTAAGGCCGGGTTTACCCGGCAGCCTAAATAAGAAAGGAGGCATGTTGGCAATCTGTTCCAACATGCCTCCTCTCTTTGGGGAATGACGACACGTCGCTTAAACAAGGTCTCTCTCGCGCCAGACGGGCTGAGCTTCGGGAAGTTCGAGCGGTTCGGGCTCGGGGTTCCGCTCATCCTCCCGGCGGCGTTCGCGTTCTTCCATCCAGTCTTCCCAGTCATCGCTCAGCCAGCCCTCCGTTCCGGGCCATCCGAAGGCTTTGATGTAGCGCACACCCAGGATGATGCTCCAGATCATACTGATCTTCCAGAATGCAAAATGGCCACCAGTCACAAGCATCAACATGGCCATTACGAAGTGGAAAATGACAAAGGCGCGCAGGCCGTGATAGAATCTGGTTTTGGGAGAGCGGGAACGGCGATAATTACGATAATGTCCGGATTGGTTACGACACATAAATAAAAACGGGTTTTTCCCAAAGTAGAAGGATTGCCCCGCCGGGCGCCAGTATTTTCGGCCGAAGGGCCCAAAAACGCGAGAGAAGCATCTATTATCGCAGCAATTCGAAGGTAATGCGGTCTCCTGCCTCCACGCCATACCGTGCACAGAACCCTCCTTTTACCTCCACTACGTAGAGTGCATTTCCGATAGACGACTGAGGCGCCAGGCTCTGCGGCTGGGCGTTGGCCCTGATATTGAGGATCTCTTTATCCGGGCTCACAAAGATGATGTCCAGGGGTACATAGGTGTTGCGCATCCAGAAGGTTTGCGGCTCTGCCCGCTCCATGATGAACAGCATGCCCTGATCATCTTCCATAGATTTTCGCCACATCATGCCAGTGGCGCGCTCTCGGTCGTCCTGCATTACCTCTACAGCGATTTCCTTGATGAGGGAGCCGTCCGTTCCGTCGATAAACTGCAGGCTTCCTTCCTTGGTGAATTGCGGGCCTTCGCTCCGCTTCGGTGATTTCGGCATAGATAAAAAGATCAGTCCTGCAACAATAGGGATCAGTAGGGCCAGCATGATATACGCCAGCTGCTGTCGGCGCTTTTTATCCGCCCGGCGCTGGGCGCGGTTGCGGTTGGTTTTATTTGCCATGAGTTTTTGGCTGCAATTTATAAAAGCCTCCGGCGATTTTACAGAATAGGAGGTATGAGCATGGGGGGAAAAGCCATGGGAAAAGCTTGCAAGCTACTAAAAAAGCCCGGGTGAGTGCTCAATAAAGCCTTCATCCGGGCTTTTGTATTTTCCCTTGTTCGGGCTCGTGGAAAGCGCCGTCAGCCTCCCAAAGCACGCTGCGCATGGAGTTCTTCCCGGGGCCCGGCGCTTCCTCAGAAAACTTTTGGCCCTTTTTTTGGTTTCACAGAAGAGTCGCTCAATAACAACAGGCCATAAATAAACGTATTTTTGTGTAATCGCTGCTGGCTTATGGTAGCAGTCCGGAACAGGAAACAGACCACGCTAAATGGTGAAAAAGACAGAAAAAAAGATAACAATGAAGAAACAGGCGGAGGCCCTGATCCCTACGCCCTGGGGCAATTTCAATATGATCGCCTTTGCAGAAGATGAGCAGGAGTGGATGCCTCACCTCGCGCTCGTGCATGAAAACTGTGATACTTCCAAACCGGTGCTGGCGCGTATTCATTCGGAATGCATCACCGGAGACCTGTTCGGCTCCAAGCGCTGCGATTGCGGTGAGCAACTCGTCAAAGCCCTGGAACTGGCTGCCGAGAAGGAAGGTATCGTACTGTACCTCAGGCAGGAAGGCCGGGGCATAGGCATCATCAACAAGCTGAAAGCTTATAACCTGCAGGATCTTGGGCTGAATACCGTAGACGCCAACCTGCATCTCGGCCTGGAAGTAGATGCCCGGCATTACGACATTGCCATCGTAATGCTGGAAGCGCTGGGTATAGAACAGATCCACCTGTTGACCAATAACCCTGAAAAGGTGGAGGCCCTGGAAAACTCCTCCATCGAAGTCCTCAGCCGCATACCATTGATCATCGAGCCCAAGAAGGAAAACCTCAACTACCTGCGCACCAAGCAGGACGAGATGGGGCATTTCTTCAAACTTTGATCCCGTTGTGCGGGGGGCGGTAACTCTACTTTTATGAAAGAGCGACTATGGCATGGCTTACTACATTTGCGTAAAGCAATACTCGACAGCCCCTCTGCGCCCCGCTATTGCCATTTGCGTTCCGATGGGCAGGTTGCCACGGGAGAGATGTTACCCCGGCTGGAGGGCCTTTCCGATATATTCCTCATCATTGGCAACTATTCTTCCACTTCCTTCCGGCAACGGCCCGGCGCCACCATCTTCAGTATTAAGAATAAGTTCGAATTACAGCTGTTGCGACGCGGCCGGCTATCGGATGAGCAGTTCAATTTCCTGAGCACATATCTTCCCTACACTCTCTTGCCGCTTTACGCCGAACACGAAAAGCGAGCAGTTACCGTGGCTCATTTCGCGCAGTCGCTGGACGGGCGTATCGCCACCTGCAAGGGCGATTCCAAGTGGATCGGCAATACGGAGAACCTCGTACACGCCCATCGCATGCGGGCGCTTTGTGATGGCGTGCT
>CAYVVK010000331.1:0-7242 GCA_964454855.1 uncultured Phaeodactylibacter sp.
AGGCAGGCGCGGCTTCATTTTAAAGTAACAAAGTAGTACTAAAAAGCAGCACATATGTTCGATCAGCCGGTGTGGAACGTAGCCTTTTACGCGCTTCTGACCGCCATCGCCACGGGCCTTGGCGCCCTTCCCTTTTTCTTTTTCAAAAAGATCTCCCGCCAGTGGCTGGGCTATGCCGGGGCGGTGGCCTCGGGCATCATGCTGGCCGCCAGCTTTCGCCTGATCGAAGAGGGAGTAGATTACAACCTATACCGCGCCATCGCCGGCGTGGGGCTGGGGCTGTTGTTCATTCTGCTCAGCCAGCGCTTTATTTCCGAAGAAGAAGAGGTACAGGTAGGAAAGCTCAGAGGGGCAGATGCCGTACAGGCCCTGCTTATCGTAGGGGTGATGACCCTACATTCCTTTGCCGAGGGGATAGGCGTAGGCGTCTCCTTCGGGGGCGGAGACACCTTCGGCCAGTTCATCTCGGCGGCCATTGCCATCCACAACATCCCCGAGGGGCTGGCCATCAGCCTGGTGCTGGTGCCCAAGGGCGTCAGCCCCTGGAAGGCCATGCTGTGGAGTATTTTTTCCAGCCTGCCCCAGCCCCTGCTGGCCGTACCCAGTTTTCTTTTCGTAGAAGCCTTCCAGCCCTTCCTTCCGGTGGGCCTGGGCCTGGCGGCAGGCGCCATGATCTGGATGGTGCTCTCCGAACTGCTGCCCGATGCTTTCAAAGACGCCAAAAAGGAGAGGGTGGCCACCATTGCGACCCTGTCTGTAGCGCTGATGGTGATGTTCCAGGTGCTGATGGATGGGAGGTAACAAAAAATGGCGTCTTATCGTTCAGAGGCATAAAGCGCCATATCCCCTTTTATGAGGGTTAGTTTAGTCTAATGCACTACTATCACGTCTTCTCCGACAATATCTGTACCATCGTATAACTGAACGGTAAGGGTAAGAATGAGTACGTCTCCGACATTGATCATACCATGAGTGGCGGCAATGTCCCCGTTATAAGGTTTCAGGCTGAGGCCATTGTACCCGTCTGCAGCGCCTTGCGATAGAATAGCGGAAAGATTTTTGTAAATTGAGAGCTGGTTTCCGGATTTCGCAATGCTGGCTATAAAGTGATACCGTCGAAAAGGCTTCAAAAAAATCCGGATGCTGATATTTAACTTAAGGAGATTCCTGCACTATAAGCCGATAGATTATCATTCTTCAATAAAACTATTTATGTATGAGGATCTCTTTTGGCATCAGCATCCTTTCCCTTCTGCTGGTTACATTGCTTATTTTGGGTTGCAATAATAATGAAAAGCCCGTCATTGACCCTCCTCAGAAAAGGCAGTGTAAAACTTTCGTATCCGGTGGGAGAGAGAAAATAGAACTCAAGTCCTGTTACATGCCTAATGAATTGATATCGAATACCTCAAATTTTGAGACTCCGGAACTGGATTTGCTTGAGGACTATCTTACTGCCCAGGGTTTCCAGAAAGTAGATTCCTGCTTCTGCGAACAAAAACTCAATCTTTGGCGCTGGAAGGACCCGGCTGGCCCGGCCCCCGACCTTATCGGTGTAGTTGAAGGCGCTCCGAAACGGGGCTCCGGCGTGTGGGACTCGACGGGCCTGGCCCTGAACTATGAGTTGGAAATAGACAGTAACTTTAAAGGCAGGGAGCAGCAACTCGATAGCCCCCAAGGCCCATTCGATACCATTGTCAAAGTGGGCCTGCTCGACTCGGGAATCGACGACCAACATCCTCTTCTGGGGGGCTTTTTAAATGGTGCGGCAGATCGGGTTTGCCACAGTAGCCATATCATGGATACCCCTGCAGGCTTGAATGTAGCCAGCCCCGATACTCCGCAACCGATTGACCTCTTTGGCCATGGTACGCACCTGGCTGGTATACTCACAGGACTGTCCCGACCGGCTGTTGCTGCCAGCTCGGATGTGGGCATTGAACTGATTGCCGCCAAAATAACGGAAGGGCAATCCGGAAGCCTTCGGCTTTTCGATGCCGTTTGTGGGATGTATTACGCTCTGGAGGAGGGCGCGCGAGTGCTTAATCTCAGCTGGGGGTATATGGACACCCTCCCCCCCGAGATCATGATCCCTTTTATAGAAAGAGCCAATGCCGAGCAGGTAGTTTTGGTCGCCGGCGCCGGCAACGGCTCTGTTCAGATGAATGGCAAAGAGAAGTTCTGGCCGGCTGGTTTTTCCAGCCACAGCTTTCCAGATGGAAGAGCCACTCTTATCAGTGTTGGGGCCTATGATCCTAATAATGGAGAACTGGCAGGTTTTTCCAACTGGGGCAAACCCGTAGACATCAGTGCCGATGGCGTTGACATTCTGAGTACCTACCTGCATAATTCAGGAGGAGCAGCAATCAGCTCCGGCACTTCTATGGCGACGGGCTATGTGAGCCGTACGGCAGCAATCCTCATCGGCCTGAATCCTACGGTTAAATCCGAGCAAGTGAAAAACTGTATTCTTAGTAGTACCGACAAGGTAGATTCGGGGAAGGCTCCCCCTTTACATAAAGTCCTGCTACTCAACCATAGAAATGCTGTACTGTCCTGTGAAGCCTTGAGTGGGGAGTAATAATGTGCTCTTCCAGTGCCGGCCTGTGACTTGGAATAACTCAGCTTTATTTCAGGTCAGTATATCTCAGTTTTATGCCAAAAATGAAACAGAGGTAATCGCACCCCCCGATTACCTCTGTTTTTTTTATTTTTGTATAAAACACCACCCTGTGAAGCCATTACCCCTTCTTTGGGCCTTATTGTTCTTTTGGGCTCTCTCCTGCCAACAGCAAGCGGCTGATGAAGCTATAACTGGCCCGAACGACTGTAAGGGCCGTCTGCAATTACTGGAAAAAGAACTGGAATCGTTTGATCAAGAGGAAAGCAGCCCCACAGAGCTGGCACAGGCCATCGAGCAGGTCCTGGAGTGTTCGGGAGAGGAGGTGGATATCAAGATCGCCGGCGCCTGTCGGATATTGGGGTTACATTATTATCATCTGGGAGCATCCGATACCGCGCGCTACTATTATGGCATTGGCCTGGGCCGTAAACCCAAGAGTGACCTACTGGGCCGCTTGTATTGCAACATGGGCTTCACCTACCACGCCGACCAGGAATACGTGGAATCGCTTTCCTACTTTGATAACGCCCGGCTCGCCGGCCAACACGAGATGTTTTCGCCTTATTTTTTCAAGGCCACCGCTTACCTGGGAGATGCTTACCTGCGCCTCGGCCACCTGCACATTGCGGAAAGCTATCTGAAGCAGGCCCTGCAGCTTACCGACGGAGTGGAGGAGAGCTTGCGTGCCCCATTCATCTCAGAAGCCTGCCAGTTTATGTCCGACTGTAAAAGAAGAATGAAAAAGTATCGTGCAGCTATTGCTGTGGGCCGCAGGGGAGTACTTACGCTGGATACCCTTTCAAAACTGTATGCCGAGGATGTTTATACCCTTGGAAATATATACCTTAACCTGGGTAATGCCTGGCAGGATTCTATGCTGCAGTGCACCGCCCAAAGCAAGGCATGGGAGGAATCGGGCAGCCTGGCTATCAGCTATTCTCTGCAGGCATTGCATCTCTACAGAGAGGGGGGAGCGACATTCCGTGAAAATATCTACACAACCATGCTCAATTTGGGAGAGCTGTACCGCCGGCAGGGGAAAGGCCGTGAAGCGTTTCAGGTACTCAGCCAGGCCATAGTACAACTCGAAGGCGAGGAAAGCAGTAAAATGGCAGACCGGATATTGTTGGCCAAATTATACCTCAACCGCGGCGAAGCATCGATGGGTATGGGCCAGTTGGAGCAGGCCGGCCAGGATTTTGATTCCTCATTAACTCGCCTCGTCCCCTGGCGGAACACTGATACACCACTGAAGCTGCCGTCCCTGGATGGCCCGGCCAGTAGCCCCGGTACGCTGATGCTGTTGTTGGGCGATATCGCTGACCTGCACAAGAAAAGAGCCGGCCGCCGGCCCGAGACTAGCCTGCTGGCTGCCATGGAAGCCTATGATTCTCTTTTGGTGCTCGCCAACGAGGTAAGGGCCAGCTACATTATGGAAAAAGATAAGGTGTTCCTGGGCCAGCAGGCCAGAGCCCGGTTCGATAGTGCTTTTTTGCTGAGCCTTAAACTGTACGAGCTTGAAGGGGACAGCCGGTACCTGTACAAGGCCATGGAAGCCTCCGAATTCAGTAAATCCCTCTCCCTGGTGGAGCGTGCCCACTCCAACCATATGAAACGGTATCTGGGAGAAACGCAACAGCAGGAATTAGATCAGCTGCTGGCGGATAGGAATGCCATCCACGAAAGGGCCTACCGGGCCGGCACCAACAGGGAGAAGCAACTAGAGATCCAGCAGGAGTGGGCCCGAAATATTGCTGCCCGGCGTTCCTTCCGGGAAAAACAGGGCGCCCGGGCACCGGCCTTAAAACAACAACAACAACTATTGGCTACCACTCCTTTGAGAGACATTCAACGGGAGTCCCTTGACAGCAACCAAGCCATCCTGGAATACTTCAGGCAAGATTCCACCCTTTTTGCTTTCTTGCTGACAACCGATAGCTTATACTTCCGAAAAGTGGAGTTGAACCGGCAGTTTTTTGAGGACGCCTACTTGATTGATGCCATTCTTTCGGGGAAGAAGCACTTTCCAACAATTAGGGAGAAGGAAGCAGCCTACTGTTCGGCCAGCAAGCGGGTTTATGACAAGCTGTTCCCCGATTTTGGAAGGCAGCTGCCCTATCGCCTGGTCATTATCCCCGACGCCCCTTTTCTTTCCCTGCCCTTCGAAGCGCTCTGGGTTTCAGAACAGGCCGGAGGATTTTCCAGGCTTGAAGAAAGAAAACACTTTCTGGTGTATCAACATGCGGCCAGTTACTGCCATTCGGCTAATCTGTGGTACCATATGAATGTGCGCGATGAAGAAGAAGAGACGCGCCGTAATGAAGTGGCCGTCTTCGCTACACGTTTTCCCCCGGAGCTCAAAGCCGGAAGAATACCCTTGCCATCCCCTATTCAAAAAGCTCTGCCGACATTATCGCCGCTTCCCAATGGCCGGGAAGCTCAGGCCATTAGCCGGCAGGTAAGTGCGAAAGTGTACCAGGAAGAAGCGGCCAGCAAGAAAAATTTTCTCTTGGCCGCCCGAAAATTTAAGGCCGTGCACGTGGCTACTCATGGTATTTTAAACCCGGAGGCGCCCCTCTTTAATTTTATCAGCTTTTCCCAGCTTCAGGACACGGTGGATGTCGGTGCTTTTCTCTACCTGCAAGATCTCTACTACGAATACCTGGGCCTCGCCCTGGTGAGTTTCTCGGCCTGCCGGACAGCCCGGGGCCAGTACGTGTCCGGTGAAGGCAATATGAGCATGGCCAGAGGCCTTGCTGCGGCTGGTGTAGGAAGCATTGTGACTACTTTGTGGGACGTCAATGCCGACGAGACCAGGGAACTGACGCCAATTTTCTACAAATACCTGCGGCAGTGGCCCAAAGATGTGGCTTTGATGAAGGCCAAACAGGCTTTTATGAGCAAGACGGAAAACAACCTGGACCCTTCCAGTTGGGGCAGTATGGTGCTTATTGGCAACAGCAAACCTATGGGCCTGGATGGCCCGGGTAAGCGATGGTGGCGCTGGCTCTTCGGGTAAGCTTTTCTTTTATCGGTTTATAAAAGCCGGTGCCAGCAAATGGCTCGCAGCAACGGGCTTTCCAATGCATCGCGCAATTCTTTTTGTTTTTCGATGAGCAGCTGGCCAGGGCTCTCCCAGCTGGCCTCCATTTTCCGGGCTTTGGCCAGGGCAGCCGCCCAGTCTTCATCCTTGCCCCACTCACTCAGCAAGAGATTGTAAGCCAATACTTTTCTATCCTGAAACTCGGCGTACTGCTCCAGGGGCTCCGGCTCCTGCAGTAGCCTGTTGAAGGTTTCAGCGGCGAGTTCAAAAGCTTCTCTCTGCAGGTAAAGGTGGGCCAGGTAATATAAGGCGGGGGAAGAGCCGGCCTCGGCCTTACGGCGGAGTTCTGCCAGCTTACCTGCAGCATAAAGGGCACTGGCGGCCCTGCCCTCCTCCTGCCGGGTTTCCTGGCCGGCCTGCACATGGAGCAGCCGGGGAGGAATAAAAAACTGGCTGCTGATCTTGTTCAAGGGGCACAGCCATAAATGTAGCCCCAGGCTCAGCCCTATCAGCCCGGCCAGGATCCCCAGCGTGGCTTTGTACCGCCGGGAGTAGGAAAAAAGGCGAATGCGGCTGGCCAGGCCTATTCTTGGTTTGGACAGCGGGCCCTTGTCCTGCCGGATGCCTGAAAGGTGTTCCCTCAGACGCTGTTTACCCATGGCCGCAATGGATCGCTCTACCAGCTGTGCCCGCAGAAAGGCCCGGCGAAGAGCGGGGTTGTCTTGCATCTTTTTTTCAAAGGCCCGCCTCTCCTTTTCCGGCATCGTTTTATTAATGTAAGCCTCTATTTCTTTTTCGAAAAGGTTTTCTTCCATCGGGGTATGGGTTTTTACAAAATGTCGTCCAGCTTATCGCCAATGAGCTTCCTGAGTTCTCGTTTACACAAAGCGACAGTTGATGGTACGGAACCCGCTTGAGTGCGATAGCCTTCTTCCTTGAGTGCCCGGGCAATTTCCTCATACGCAGCCGGCGGTAAGGGTGGGTGAAAAAAATACAAAAGGGATAATAAAAACCGGCACTGCGGCCGCAATTGAAACACATAAGGTTTGACGGCCTCAAAAAGGGCATCGGTAGATATTTCTTTTCCTTCTTTAGGCTGGCTGGTTTTCCTCGATTGGCGGACCAGTTCTCTACAGTAATTGTAGCAGATCCCATAGTAGTAGGATTTACAATTTCTAATGGCCTTTCCTGTCAGTGCTTTATCAACAAAACGGAGGATCGACTCCCCCAGGAAGTCTTCCCAAACCAACAACTTTTTCACTTTATCGCAATCCTGATAGGCCTTGTAGGAAATTTTCTGAAAATCTGCGTTGGTATACATTTCCTCCATAGCCTTTTTGATGCCTTTTTCCCCATTGTTAATATTGGAAATAAGTTGCCTGCATGTGTTCATATGTGATTCAAGGGTATAGTGTCAAAAGGGTAGATATTTAAATATCGAATCGTATAAAAATCTTTCTGAACTGCCTGTTGTGTCTTGATGTCGAGTAGTATTCATCTTGGAAAAACATTCATGTATTCTACTAAGTAACTGTCCAAAAATAAAGTTTACAATTACGGCAGAGCCGTATAGTTC
>CAYVVK010000332.1:0-937 GCA_964454855.1 uncultured Phaeodactylibacter sp.
GCGCCGTGATGAACGGACAGAATTCCATCCGCGACTTCATCGCCTTCCCAAAGAACAATATGGGCCGGGATATGATGATCGACGCGCCGGCGCCCGTGCATAAGGAACAGTTGGATGAGCTGTTCCTGAAACAGGTGAAGGTGGGAGAAAAGAAAGCTTAGCTCTGAGGGCCTGGCCAATGCCTGGGCTTATTACCGTTCCCACCGAAAGGAAATTGATGACTTGATCGAGGCCAACGAACAAGAAGAGGCCGCATGAAGGTTTTACTGGCCGATGAGAACTTTCCCTTCCCTCAGTGGAAGCCCCTACATCTTCTCCGAATAGCTGCTGTGCTGCCAGAGGCGGATGACCTTCCCATCCTCATCGCGCTCGAAGCGGATCTTTTCGGCGGGTTCGCCGTCATCACGCATCCGCTGGAAGGTATCTCCTTCCACATGCTCGATCACCATGTCCGGTTTTTCCAGGTTATTGCTCCGAAGGGAGAACTGGGCCAGTTTACCTTTCCAGGGAACAACAAGGGTTTCTCCCGACCAGAAGCTGTAGTACTTACCACTGTAGACTTCCAGGTTGACATCCGGCATTTCTTCCGGTTCTTTTGCTTTTTCATAGGCTTCCAGAATCTTGGCCATACCCATAGAGTACTGCCCGAGATTTACCCCCAGGCCGTTCACCATTACGATAAACGCGGCTTTTTTGGCAGGTATCATCTGCAATTGAGTTAAGTAGCCCGGACAGCCGCCCGAGTGGCCCACCACAGTTTGGTCATTGGTTTTTCTTACCACAAATCCCAGCCCCCAGGCGGTTTCCCAGTCCGGGTCCATCCAATGCACCCGCTGCATCTCCTTCAGGGTATTGCCGTCGAGTACGGGGCCCTCAATTTCCTCCCTGACGTGAAACTGCCAGGAGGCAAATTTCCCAAGGTCCCGGACGGTGGAAG
>CAYVVK010000332.1:947-2861 GCA_964454855.1 uncultured Phaeodactylibacter sp.
AAAAGCCGGCCGCAGGCGTGATGGCCGCCGCCTGGAAGAAGGCCAGTTCTTCCCGTTCCCCAAACCGAGATTCCACTGCATAACCGGTAGCCAGTTGCCCACCCCGCAGTTCTTCCGGCATTTCCGGGCGGGTATCCTCCAGGCCGAGCGGGCCCAGGATATTTTCCCGCACGTAGGCGTCATACGGCATGCCCGATTTAGTGGCCACCACCTCTCCCAGCAGAGCCATGCCCAGGTTGGAATACTGAAAATAGGTGGAGGCCGGGTAGAGCGTCTCTTGTTCGCTAAGCCTTTCTTTCAGCTGATCACGGCTCGGAAAGGGGAAATTTGGGTCCGTCCAGTAGGGAAAATCCGACTCGCGCGGCAGGCCCGAAGAATGGGTCAGCAGAGAGCGGATGGTAATGGGCCCGCTTTTTTCATAGGCCTGCTCCAGGCCGAACCAGGGGAGGTGTTCTCTCAGCTCGTCATCCAGATCCAGCAGGCCCTTATCCCGAAGTTGCATGATGGCAATGGAAGTAAACAGCTTGGAAATGGAACAAATGCTGTATATGGTGGAATCGGTGGCCAACACTTTGGAATCCAGGTCGGAATAACCGAAGCCATCGCTCCACACCATCTCCTGATCCATCACTATTCCCGCGGAAATGCCGGGAATATTTTCATACTCCCGCTGGGCGCCCAGCCAGGCATCAATGACGCGGAGAGGCTCCGAAAGATCCGGTTTTTCTTCCTGGGCCTGTATGGTAAGGGTTAAACACAGAAAGGCAAAAATTGGGAATAAAGCTTTCATTGGATTGTCTTTTTTATTATTCTCGTTCAGTTTGAACCATTCATTTTCTCTCGTAGGCGGCCTTCCCGCCAACTACCGTCCGAACCACTTCCACTTCCCGGATCTTTTCCGGAGGTATTTCGAAAATATTTTCCGACAATACCACCAGGTCCGCCAGGTAGCCGGGCCGCAACATGCCAACCTTATCTTCCTGGAAGCCGGCGTAAGCATTGGCAGTGGTATAGCACTGCAGTGCCTCTTCTACAGTAATTTTTTCCTTCGGCACCCAGCCCTCCGGGTGGGCCCCGTCCAGCGTACGGCGGGTGACGGCGGCGTAGATGCCCTCCAGAGGATTAAGAGGAGCCACCGTCCAGTCGGAACCGAAGGTCAGGGGTGCGCCGGCGTCCAGCAGGGACTTGAAGGCATAGGTGGTTTTGATCCGTTCCGGCCCGATGCGCTTTTCCGCCCAGCGCCCGTCATCGATGGCGTGATAAGGCTGCATCGAAGGGATGACATCGAGCGTGGCAAAGCGGCCGATGGCCCCGGAAGCCAGGTGCTGGGCGTGCTCAATGCGAAAGCGGCGGGAGCGCTCCCCATTTTTAGCAATGGCTTCCTCGTACACATCGAGCAGCCAGTTGTTGGCGCGGTCGCCAATAGCATGTACAGCGACGTGCAGGCCGGCGGCATCGGCGTCGATGATCCAGTCGCGTAATTCTGTGGTGTCGTTCACCAGCAGGCCGGCCGTTTCGGGCTCATCGGTGTAGGGGTCGTAAAACCAGGCGGTAGTGGACCCCAGAGAACCGTCGACAAAACCTTTAAGCGCGCCCCAGCGCAGCCAGTCATCTCCGGTTCCGTTTTCTTCGACGTATGCCGCCAGTTTTTCCCACTTGCTGAGGGGAATGAAACTGTATATTCTCAGGGGCAACTCCCCTTTATCTTTTGCCCGCTGGTAGGTGGCCAGGTCTGGCCAGCCGCCGAAGCTGCCCACGTCGTGCACCTGCGCTATCCCTAAGGAGAGGGCATGGGTGGCCGCCCGTTGCAGGGCTTCATCCAGTTCGGCTTCCGTGCGTTCAGGCATCACGGCGTATACCAGGCTCATGGCCTCGTCCTTGAGCACCCCGGTGGGTTCTCCGGTTTCGGGGGCC
>CAYVVK010000332.1:2871-7221 GCA_964454855.1 uncultured Phaeodactylibacter sp.
CCCTGCGGGCTGGGCGTATCTTTGGTGATGCCGGCCAGTTCCAGCACCTGCGTGCTCGCCAGCGCCATGTGCCCGTCGAGGCGGGAGACGAAAATGGGGTGCCCCATGGCAATGCTGTCGATCCACTGCCGCCGGGGCAGTTCGCCGCCCCAGGCCTCGTGGTCCCAGTTTCCGCCGGTGATCCAGCGGCCGTCATCGGGCAGGCTTTTTGCAAAATTGGCCAGGCGTTTGGTGAATTCGGCCGGGCTTTGTGCGTCGCGCAGTTCCACGCTGGCCAGCTGAAAACCGCCTTCCAGAAAATGAGTATGGTTGTCGATGAAAGCGGGTATTACCAGGGCTCCCTCCAGGTCGGCGAGCTCGGTTTCCGGGCCGGCATAGGGTGCATACTCTTCCCCTACAAAGCTGATCTTTCCATCTGCGATACCTAAAGCAGCGGCCTGAGGGCGGCCGGGGTCTCCCGTCCAGATCACGCCATTGTGATAAATGACATCTGCGGGAGGCTGCGGCGGCTGGCAGGCCGCGAAGGCCAGGATGAAAAGAAAAAAGAAGTAAAGGGGGCGCATGGGCTGTTTTTTGTTTATTTCTCGATTAAAAGGCTGCAGGAAAGATAAATAAAAGGTACCCAATCCCGGGAGAAAGCGCGCTGTAATTTACAGCCACTCCACATCCATCGCCTCCAGGCTCAACAACAGCCGTTAACAGGCAATTGAAAATAGAAAAACATATAAGGTGTTCGCTGCCGCACGCAGATTGTGCGGCAGCGAACACCGGTTTACCTATTTTTTCGACGCTGTTTTTGTCGGAAAAATTTAATGATAAGCCGTCAGCCGGAGCACCGGCCCGGGCGGGAGGGGCGAAAAAAATTTGGTTGAAGGTTCTTAAAAAACGACAGGCTAAAAGCCCTTTTCTGCTGAGAAAATCATAAAAAAAAGTGCCTTGTTTTCAAGATATCAAAAGCAGGGCATTCTTTTTCCACAATGTTTTCCACATATGTTAACTTCTCACACTTCCGAGCTGATAATCGACAAATAATATTGTGCTCAATAACAATAAAGCTCCCGCCTGATGAAAAACACCCAGGCCGGTGGGAATGGTGCCCACACTGTCAGCCAGGGTGAAGATCCCGAGCAGCACCTGAATTACCAACATACTTACCAACAGTATCGCTCCGGCTCTTAAAAGCTTATTCGGCTGTGACTTCAAGAGCTTGAATACAAACCATAACACAATGGCAGTCAGCACATAAGCTGTAGTGCGGTGCAGCAGCTGCACCAAAGCGGGCATAAAGAGCGAGGTATCGTAATTAACAAAATTATCCACAGTCCAGTTAGCTGTGTTCAGCAACACTTCGGGAATAGCCTTCCCGTTCATGTCTGGCCAGGTGGGGTAGAAAAGGGCGGCCTTCATGCCCGACATAATGCCTCCGAGCACAATCTGCACAGCAGCCAGGGCGGTAATGCCCAACCCCCATTTTTTCAGGGCCAGATTGTGGATAACTGGCCGGCGAGGCTGGAATACCTTGAAAGTTGTCCATAACAGATAGCTGAACAGGATGAGCGCGAGCGAGAGATGCGCCGTAAGCTTATAGGCATTCACCCAGGGGCGGCCTACCAGGCCGCTGGCCACCATGATCCAGCCAAAGGAAGCCACCAGTGCGGCGAGCAGAAAAACGACGCCCAGGCGCTTCAGGAGCGGTTTATCCAGCATACCCCGTGCCCAGAAGATGCCCAGTGGAATGATGAAAACAAAGCCCATCACGCGGGCCCACAGGCGGTGGATGTATTCCCAGAAGTAAATGAACTTGAAATCCCCCATCGTCATGCCTTCGTTGATCTTGGCGTACTGGGGGGTTGCCTTGTACAAGTCGAAGGCCTCTTCCCACTCTTGGGCATTGAGCGGTGGCAGCGTGCCGGTAACGATCTCCCATTTTGTGATCGACAGGCCGGAGCCCGTCAGGCGGGTAATGCCCCCGATGACCACCTGCATGAAGATCATGAACAGCCCGAGCACCAGCCAGGCCTTTACGCTTGTATGATAGGATCTTTTTGCACCCGTAGCTTTTGTTTTCCTGATCTCCCTTACTGCTTCCATATGCTTCTTATTTGAAACCATTCGATAGACAAACAATACTACAAAGATTTGTTTGGCCACCGGATGGTAAACATTTGTTCCGGCTGGGTATTAGTAATAGATTTTTATAATTTTTTTCAATTCCCCTATCATCATTAGGGCTGTTAACTTGTGAGGAAAAATAAATGTAAATCGTGGGTTAATTGAATGTTAAGGCCTGGCGGGCCCCTTTTCACAGTTTATCCACATCGGCTTACTGCTCCACTGCGGGTAATCCGCAAACTTACTCACAGCTTGTGTATAAGGACTGGCCTGGAAAACTTTTTTTATTCCACAGCCTGATTTTTTATTTATTGCTGTCGATAACTGCTGTGTATTTCCCCATCAAAAGGCCCAGTTTATATTTATTTACATATGGCGGGCTGCCATTCTTGGCGGCTGTGGGCCGGCAGCCCACTTATAAAGGCCCTGGCCCACAATTGATGTGGAAAAGCAGTTCCGTTAAACTCCTGGTTTTGTTACCTTTATAGCCGGGCCTGAAAACAGGCTGTGGAAAAGGTTGAAACGAACCGGCCCAATGCTTTGTTTGTAGAACAAACGCAGGCCCATAGATTTGTGGTAGAACAATACTGTGGAAGAAAGTGGATAAGCGGGTTTAGTCCATGATGCTCCTGGGTTCAGCGGGAAATGTGGGCTGGGCATTAGTCGAACAAAAAATTTGAAACGCATGTGCGGAAGGTTTTCCTTTGTGACATCGCCGGAAAAGATCAAGAAGCAGTTGGGGCAGGACGTGGAAACGGGCCAGAATCTGCGGCTGAGTTTTAATGTGGCGCCTACCCAGCATTCCTACGTCATTACGAATGAACATCCCAAACGCCTGGAGTATTTTACCTGGGGCCTCATCCCCCACTGGTCGAGAGATGAAAAGAATGCCGGCAAGCTGATCAATGCCCGCATGGAAGGCATCAGCTCCAAGCCTTCTTTTCGCGTACCCATCCGCAAACGGCGCTGCCTGGTGCTGGCCGACAGTTTCTACGAGTGGCGCAACGAGGGGGGGAGGAAAGTACCTTACCGCATCTTCCGGAACAATGACGAACTGCTGCTCTTTGCCGGCATCTGGGACATCTGGTATAAGGATGATTACGCGGTGAAAACCTTCTCTATTATCACCGCTCCTCCCAACCAGGAAGTCGCCCCTCTGCACAACCGCATGCCCCTGGTGCTGCCTCAGAAAGCACAACAGGAAAAATGGCTGCAGGAACTGTCCATCGACGAGGTCATGGATATGCTGCAGCCTCCTCCCGACGGCATACTCGATTTTTATCAGGTATCAGATAAGGTCAACTCCGTAAAGAACGACTCTCCGGAACTGCACGAGCGGGCCGGCGGGCAGCCTACCTTATTTTAGAATCTCAAAACAGATAAAATGCGTGTAGTTTTACAGCGCGTAAGCGCCGCATCCGTAACCATAGATGGAATCGTAAAATCAGAGATCGGCCACGGCCTGCTCATCTTTCTGGGCGTGGAAGATGCCGATACCGACGAAGACATAGAATGGCTCTGCAACAAGATCGCCAAAATGCGCATCTTCAACGATGAGGAAGGCAAAATGAACCTCTCTGTGAAGGATGTGGACGGCGAGCTGCTCGTCGTCAGCCAGTTTACCCTCCACGCCAGTGTCAAAAAAGGCAACCGGCCTTCTTTTATTGGCGCCGCCAAGCCCGAGTTCGCCGAGCCCATGTGCAATAAGTTCTTTAAAGTGCTGGAAATTACTGCCGGGCGAGACGTGAAAACGGGCGAGTTCGGCGCCGACATGAAAGTGCGGCTGCTCAACGACGGCCCTGTCACTATTAATATCGACAGTAAAAATATAGAGTGAACCTATGACCATTAAAGAAGCTCAGGAAACCGTTGACCAATGGATCAAAACCATAGGCGTGCGTTATTACAATGAACTGACCAATACCGCCATTCTCATGGAGGAGGTAGGGGAACTGGCCCGCCTGATGGCCCGCCTCTACGGCGAACAGTCTTTCAAAAGGAAAGAAGAAGCGGAGGGAGCCCCGGAACAGCTTGCCGATGAAATGGCGGATGTGCTGTTCGTACTCATCTGCCTGGCCAACCAGACGGGAGTGGACCTCACGCAGGCCCTGGATAAAAACATACAAAAGAAAATAAAGCGGGATGCCGGCCGGCATGCGGAGAATGAAAAGTTGAAAAAGGATTAAGGGATTGCGCGATAATAAGTTACTCAGAGTAGACGAAGTTATTTTGTGCGCT
>CAYVVK010000333.1:0-7217 GCA_964454855.1 uncultured Phaeodactylibacter sp.
TTTGATGCACCAGGGAATGGCTGACGCCGACCACGTCGCCGGGTTCGAAGGTGCTGCGGTTGAGGGTGGATATCCGGCCGTCGTCCACCCGGAAGGTAGCGTGTTCCACCGGGCCGAACACCTGCACGGCGCCCCACTGGGTATAGCCGTGGTCGTGGATGGCGGAAAAGTCGCCCGGCGCCCAGGACATGGCCATGATCTCGAAGTTGTCGGCGGCATAGATGAGGCGGCGGCCGTAGCTGTCCTGAACGGGATGGCCGTAGTCGGCCCAGGGTTCCAGCTCTTCAGGCTGCACTTTGGCGTCGAGCAGGATGCGCCGCATCCGGGCGGGCGTCAGTTCTTTGTGTTGTTCCAGTTTGTCGACAATAGATCTCAGAGAAGCGGGCAATAGTTTTTTATCCTTAACCGGTAGTTGGGGAGTGGAAATTGTTTTGGGCATATTGAGCTTTTGTTTTGGTTTTATACCCTGCAAATTTCCGGAAAAACTGGCGGAATGGCTGTGATGAAGGTCACCAAAGGAAAGGAGGTGAGCCCAATTTAGGAATTTAAGAGCCGGAATTGGCTTTAGCCTGAGCTGAGGCGGGGCGGTAGTGCGGGGAGGGCTTACGGCTAAGTGTTCTCCCCCTCTTTATCCATCTGCTCTTCTATGATAGCTTCTACTTCTTCGATAGGCAGTGCTACAAGGTCGGCAATATCTTCAAGGGGCAGGCCCTTTCTATGGGCTCTTGATATGACGTTTCGAATACTTTCCTCACGCCCTTTCTCCAGCCCTTTCTCCAGCCCTTGTTCCAGCCCTTGTTCCAGCCCTTTCTCCAGCCCTTGTTCCAGCCCTTGTTTTTTAAATTCCTCTAGGATTGCTTCTTCGATACCCATGGCTTGTCTTGATTTTGTGAGTTCCTGAATATCCTCTTCAAATTTATGGAAATATTTATGCTCTTCAAAGGGGATGTAAAATTTGATGAAATTGAGCAGTTTTCTTATTTTATTTCTCTCCACTTTAAGTTTTATCAAATGCCGCACCAGTTTCATTTTGATGTCGAAGCGTTCCTCATCTCGCTTATTATTGAGCATCATTTCCCGGCGGGCCACTTCCATAGCCAAGCCGAACAAATTACCGGAACGGCGCAATGATTGTGAAGTATGGCTCATAATAATAAACGCTCTGTACCGATAAATGATCTCCGTCCCCCAGAATTCTTCCTGGTATTCTGAGTAATGGTATCTTGGGTTAGTATTGGTAAAAATTGCTAAGGCTACGATTGATCTGTGATATCGATCCCGGATGCGGTAAGCGTATTGATACATGCGAAATGCGAAGTCCGGGTCGTTGTATCCCTGTACTTCCACATGTATCAGGAACCACTGTTCTTCGCCAGTTTTCAGATAGGCCCGGATGAGTTTATCAGCATGCCGGTTTTGGGATTCCGATTGAGGCGAAAGCTGTTCCAGCTCCTTGTCCAGAAAAGTAAACCCTCGTTCGAAATCTATTTCATGTACATGCTCGGGAAAGAAAAAGTGCAGGAAATCCTCAACCAGGTCTTCAATTATTCCCTTCCAAAGTACGTCTTTACTGACCATGGGGTGCTCTTGGCTTTAGGTGTTTTTCTAGGATGATATGGGTAAAATTACTCACTTCCGGAAAGAAAATCCAGGACAGAAGAACGGACAAACTCAGTTGAGGTTTGGCTAGGTGAGAAAGCTTTCATTCCATGCTATCAACTGATTGCCAGCATTTAATGTCCTGTAGATTGAGCCTTGCAAGCCTTCTTTTAAATAAGTAAGGAGTAGTTCTTAACTGCCGGTAAAGCATTGTGACAAGCATCACTGATCATGCCGGCGCGCTGTTGCATCTTTGCACTGTGATTCGCACCAACTGCCAGAATGAAAACCATTGAAATAGGCATTTGGTGGGATTTTAAGCAAACAAGAAAGCAAATGTGATGAAAAAGAAAGTATCTTTCAAAGACCTGATCAACGGCGATAAACCGGTACTGGTAGACTTTTCCGCCGAATGGTGCGGCCCCTGCCGGGCCATGGCCCCTATCCTGCGCGAAGTAGCGAGTGAAATTGAGGGCAGGGCCTCTATCGTCAAGATCGATATTGATCAGAACCCGGGCCTGGCCACTCAGTTGCAGATCTACGGCGTGCCGACCTTCATCCTGTTCAAGAACGGGGAGGTCAAATGGCGGCAGTCGGGCATGCAATCGGCCCATATGCTGACAAATGTGATCAATCAGCATGCAACCAGTACAACTGAAACCAACACTGAAGTGTAATTAGGAAAACTACTTATTGAAAATCGAACAAACATGGAGTTAATCAGCAATTCACAATCCTTTTGGGATTTTGTCAGCCAACCCTGGCACTGGGCAGTGTCGGGGGCGGCTATAGCCCTGACCATGGCCCTCCTCACCTGGATGGGCCGCAGTTTCGGGGTGTCTACTACTTTCAAGGACTTCTGCGCCGTTGCCGGTGCAGGAAAAAAAGTGAAGTTTTTTGACATCGACATTAAAGATGAAATATGGCGCATCACTTTTGCGCTAGGGGGCATTGTCGGTGGTTTTATCACCGCTCAATTCCTGCAAAGCCCGGAACCGGTAGACATCTCAACCTCTACCGTAGAATACCTGAGCACCATCGGCATCAGTTATCCTGAAGCCGATGCCAAAGGTATGGGCTTCGTACCTACTTCCATTTTTAACTTCAGTAGCCTGAAGGGCATTCTGCTGGCAGTTGTCGGTGGTTTCCTGGTAGGTTTCGGCGCCCGCTACGGCGACGGCTGTACTTCCGGCCACGCCATCTCCGGCCTGTCGCACCTGCAGCTGCCCTCCCTCATTACAGTGATCGGCTTCTTCATCGGCGGTTTGCTGATGACGCATCTGCTGTTCCCGCTTCTTATTGGAATGTGAGAGGGGGGAGGGATTGAATGAACGAATGATTGAATGAATGAATGATTGAGGGATTGAGGGATTGAATGAATGAATAAAACTGAAAATCGAAAAATGAAAAATATATCCTTTTTTACCGTCGGAATATTCTTTGGCATTGTGATGACCAAGTCGGAAGCCATTTCCTGGTTCCGCATCCACGAGATGTTCCGCTTTGAAAGTTTCCATATGTACGGCATCATCGGCACGGCCGTGGTGCTGGGCGCCATCGCCATATGGGCTATGAAAAAGTTCAACATGACTACCCTGCGGGGCACTCAGGTGACCTACAACCCCATGAAGCTGAGCGTGAAGCGCCATATATTGGCCGGCTCCATCTTCGGGCTGGGATGGGCGCTGGTGGGCTGCTGCCCCGGCCCCATGTACGTCCTGCTGGGCAACGGCTACCTTATCATGATCCCCATCATCCTGGGCGCCATCCTGGGTACCTTTGTGTATGGGCTGGTGATGAATAAGCTGCCGCATTAGTAGTTTTGAGTTATGAGTTTTGGGGTTATTCTTAAACTGCAAGGTTTTATAAAAGGATAACTCAAAACTCCTCCTTCAAAACTCAAAACTGAAACAAGAATATAGTTGGGTGATTTATTGGGTAATAATTGGGCAATCTCAGAATGTTGGGGTTGCCCTCTTTTTTTGAAAAGCAACACAGATGAAAAAGATAACCTATCTTTTCTTCATACTGCTCCTGGCGGCATCCGTCGGAGCGCAAAGCGATTTTGAGCACTGGCTGAAGAAGAAGGACAAGCTGAATATAGAACCCTTTATGATGGTGCAGCTGTGGAGCAGCTATACCACCGATATGGAGGTGTACAATGAAGGAATAGAACAGTACGAAGCGGTGGACAGCCGTCTTAATGTGTTGCTGCGTCGGGCGCGGCTGGGCTTTCGCGCCCAGCCCTACGAGGGGCTGAAGTTTACTTTGGTGGGCGCCTACGACCTCGTCGGGCGCGATGCCCTGTCGGGCCTCAGCGGTGGCGCCAACAATGGCTCTCTGCCGGAATTCGGCATCTGGGACGCCTTCCTCCAGTGGAAGATCAGTAAAAAGAGCGAAGCCTTCCACCTGGTGGGCGGATACTTCCGGCCACAGCTGGGCCGGGAGAGCATCACCTCGGGATGGTCCGTCAACTCCATGGAAAAGTCCATGTCACAGAACTATATTCGCGAGCACCTGGTGGGTACCGGCCCTGGGCGGGCGGTGGGCCTCAACCTCGGGGGGCTGCTGTTGCCCGATGACGGCGAAATAGGCCTCAACTACAATATCGGCATCTTCAACCCACACACACTGGCCAATAACGGCAATTCAGTAGGCGCCGAATTTGCCCCCCTCTTCGTGGGCCGGGCGGTGCTCTACCTGGGCGATCCGGAAATGAACAACTACAAGATCGCTTACGACATCAACTACTATGGCCAGCGCAAAGGCCTGTCGCTGGGCTTCGGAGGCTCCTGGCAGGGCCGGACGGAAACCTTCGAGGCCAGCTACGCCACCGAAGTGGATATGCTCCTCAATTGGGGCCCGCTCAACTTCGATGCCGACTGGAACTTCATGTGGCGGGAGGGGCAGAGGCCGTTACCCGATGATAAGGTGCGGGATTTTACTTACGCCTCCAATACCGGCCACCTGCGGCTGGGGTACAATCTCGTCCTGCAGGATAAGTACTTTCTGGAGCCTACTTTCATGCTGATGCAGTTCAATGGCCCGGCCAGCCTGGTAGAACAGGCGGATGCCGCTTCCGTAGATGCTTCCTCCGGCAGCGAGCGCACCTATGATGCCGGCATCAACTGGTACCTCAACAAGAAGCACCTCAAGCTGATGCTGCACTATACCTGGCGGGAGGGCGACGCCGGAGAAGCCGGGCCGGGCTTTACCGGCAACCTGTACTTCAGCCAGAGCAGCGTGGGTGCCATCCGGCGGGGCAACTGGTGGGGGTTGGGGGTGCATGCTGTGTTCTGATGTCCAAACGGCATCCTGCCGTTTCCGTTCGCCGGGGACGGCGAAGAGACAAGCCACCTATATATTTCTATTCATGATATTTTTGCTAAATTGTGTTGAAACACCAACACTAAAACCCCATGCAAAAGAGTTCCCTCCTCCTCTCGTTCTTCACTCCGTTCTTTCTCACTCTGTTTGCTCAGCCTTCGACGGAGCGCGAAGCCGGCCAATGGGTTGCCGAAGAGCAGCAATACGATGCAGCCAGAGAGAAGTACAGAGAAGCACTGGCGTTTTTTCAGCGGGATCCGAACCGGCACCACAAAGGCATCTTTGAAGCCAAACTGGGAAAGGCTCGTAGTTGGCGATTCGAGCTGCAGTACGACAAGGCCCTTGAAGATTATGAGGATATAACGCCTTTGGCTGCCGGCATAGAGGATGCCAGGCTACGGCTGGAGCTGGACATAGGGCTGGGCATTTGTCTTGACTCAGCAGGCAGTGATATTTGGGAAAGCAACGCTCCGATTGTAAGCATATGTTCCGCAGCAAGTTGCACACAATGCGGCTACCCTGGAACATTTGGCAATCGGCCGCTCTAACACGGTTCAAGCCAGAGCTCGCTGGTAAAGCGCACCCTGGCGCCAATCGCTACAGGCCCTAGGCCACCCGGGTTTTGCCCTTGGATGAGGGCCAGCCCCGGACGGCGAGCACAGCGCAGGAAAAAGTAGTAAAGTCAAAGTAGAAAGAGTGATGGCCTTTCAATGGAACGGGAAATGGGGCCTGCTGCAATTGCCTGAGTAGTCTCCTCAGACAACTACTTCTCCGCCACCAGCAGCGTAAAGCCCGGAGAAGACCGCAGCCCGTGCGTTTTCAAATTGGAAAAACCGGCCTCGTTCAACCAATCCCGCACCTGAGCGATATCGTAGGCGCGGCCGTTGGCAAACAGGAACAGGGCCCATCCCGCCAGGGCGGAGACGGCCTTGGTAAAGCTGGAGCCGGAGATGTTGTCAAACTGGTCGAGTATGCCGATCTTGGCGGAATCTGTAGTAGCAGCGCTGATCTTCTTAAACAGCTTTCGGTTCTGCTCCGGGCGGTTGCCGTGTATGATGTTTCCGAGGAAGGCGAAGTCGTAGCCTTCCGGCAGTTCATCTTCGTGGAAATCGGCGGCATGGGTATCGATCCGGCCTGCTACTTCGGGTTCTTCCCGTAGCGTTTCCTGCGCATTTTCGATGCCGATGGGCCAGTCGAGCACGGTAGCTTTCAGCTCCGGATGCCTTTTGCACATCTCCACGCAGTACAGGCCGTGGCTGCCGCCAATGTCGATCATACGTTTAGCGCCTTTGGGCAGACTGATCTTTTTGGTTACTTCTTCAACCGTACTACCCGCCAGCCATCGCATGGCCACCTGGTAGCTGCGGCCGAACTTACCTTCCTGCACCCTTTCCCAGCCGATCACGCCTTCTTCGGGAACCTCACGCAGGGCGCGGCCGGCGTTTTCAATGTTCAGCATCTCCTGTTTTTTGAAATACGGGATCATCTCGTGGAAAGTATCGATCGGCACCGTCTTTTGGGCTTCCTTGGTGAGTTCGTATTGCTTTCCCTTTCGCTTTACATACCCCAGCGGCTCCAGTACGTTCAGCAGGTTTTGCAGGGCGCGTTCGTTGCAGCCCGTTTTTTGGGCAAGCTGTTGCAGGTTGGCCGGCCCTTCGTTCATTTTTTTAAAGAGATCAACCTCTCCCGCGCCGATGAAGGCGGAGAACATAAAGCCGGACATGCCGACGTCGAGCAATGGCCAGGGCACCATGCCCCAGCTGATGGCGAATCGTTCCAATAGGTTTGGGCGGAGTGGCATAGTGGAGTTTTTTCGTTTGTTTATAGTTTGTTATAATATAAAAAAAAGAATAGAGGATTCAAAACAGGAGCAGAGCTGCGTTAAACACGTAAATACTTGCAGCAGTTATCCGGCTTAATGGAATTGCGGGAAAGTACCTGGTGCTGGCGATGATGTCATCACAACGCCTCTTGCGGCGGAATCCTCCTCTCGGGCGGCGGCACCTTCAATAATAATGACACCTTCACCATCAACCTGGGCGGCGGCACAGCCTGGCCGCTGCCGAAGCCAGCCTGGAACTGGCAGATTTGCAGCCTGGTAGGTATGTGGCGCAGGTGAGGATAGGCACGGAGGTGTTGGTGGAGCAGGTGTTGGCCGAATGAAGCTGTTCCAGGGCGGTAGTGGGATTTGTCAGGGGATGACTTCGAGTTCATCCCCTGGCTTTATAGTGTCAGCCACGCACTGCTTTTGCCCACCCGGCAGTGTTTGCGGGGGTGGCCTTTGGCCTGTT
>CAYVVK010000334.1:0-7201 GCA_964454855.1 uncultured Phaeodactylibacter sp.
CCGCGGCGTAGATGCCCACCGTCCGGAACAGGGAATCCATGCCCAGGGTTCGGGACTCATCGGGTACGATGGGTACAATGTATTTGCCGATATTATCGTCGTCCAGCAGCTTGGTGAGCATTTTGACGAAGGCCATGGTGGTGGCTACTTCGCTGCCGCCGGAGCCTTCGAAGAATTCATCGAAGAGGTTTTCTTCCGGCATCTTGAAATCATTGGCCAGGACTTTTCGCCGGGGCAGTGGCCCGCCCAGCTCCTCTCTTCTTTTTATCAGGTATTTATACTCTTCACTATCTTTTTCAAAACGCTGGTAGGGCATGTCCGGTACGTCTTCATCCGGAATGTCCAGTTCCAGGCTGTCGCGGAAGGCCTCAAGGGCCTCACCGCTTATTTTCTTGGTATTGTGAGATACGTTACTGCCTTCTCCGGCTTCTTCCCCCTGCTCAAACCCTTTGACGGTCTGAGCGAGGATCACGGTGGGGCCTTCTTCGTTTGCCAGCGCTGCTTTATAGGCATTATAGACCTTTACGGGGTCGTGGCCGCCACGTACCAGGCTGTTCAGTTCCTCATCGCTTTTATCCTCCACCAGGGCATTCAGCTCTCCGGAAAAGAATTCTTCCCTCATTTCTCCGGCATTCATCTGCGCCAGGCGCTGCAGCTCACCATCGGGCAGGTTGTTGAACTTATCCAGCAGGGCACCGCTCTCATCTTCCCGGAAGAGTTTATCCCAGCCGCTGCCCCAGATCACTTTAATGACCGTCCAGCCGGCTCCACGGTAGATGCCTTCCAGCTCGCTGATCACTTTGGTATTGCCACGCACCGGGCCGTCAAGCCTTTGCAGGTTGCAGTTAATGACGAAGATGAGGTTGTCCAGTTTTTCCCGTGCGGCAATGCTGAGGGCGCCGGTAGATTCCGGTTCGTCCATTTCTCCATCGCCGAGCAGGGCCCAGACGGTTTGCCGGCGGCTGCCTTCTTCGGCCAGCCCTCGTTTGTGCAGGTATTTCAGGAAGCGCGCCTGATAAATGGCCTGTATGGGCCCCAGGCCCATGGAGACGGTGGGGAACCGCCAGTATTCCGGCATCAGGCGGGGGTGGGGGTAGGAGGACAGCCCTTTTTCGGTATTGACTTCCTGCCGGAAGTGGTCCAGGTGGCTTTCGTTGAAACGGTATTCCAGATAGGAACGGGCGTAGGCGCCGGGAGAGGCGTGGCCCTGAAAGTACACCAGGTCAGGCAGGCCATCTTCGTAGGAGTGGAAAAAATGGTGGAATCCTACTTCCCAGAGGTGAGCAGCGGAAGAGTAGGTGGAAATGTGGCCTCCCAGGCCTTCTATTCGCTTGTTGGCGCGGGATACTATGGCCATGGCGGTCCAGCGAATGGTGTGGTATATTCTTTTTTCCAGTTGCAGGCCGCCGGGGTATTCTTCTTCCTCTTCGGCAGAGATGGTATTGCGGTAGGGAGTGATCAATGGCGCGGCTTCTTCTTTTTCCAGGCTCAGCCCGGCTTCTCTGGCCCGCTTTTCCAGGATGGACAGGAGTTCTCTGGCGCGGCCTTTGGATTCGTGTTCCAATACCCAATCGAGGGAGGCTATCCATTCCCGGTTTTCAATTTTTCTGGTTTCCTTGTCCTGCATCAGAATGATTGATCGTTTCAAAGTAGCTTTCAGCGCGCATTCATTTCTACAACAGGAAGGATGGGGCTCATGTTAACTGGGGGATGGGGGAATTGTTTTTTTGTTAAATGGTTGGTGTCTGGACAAAAGCAGCCTATTCATGCTGCTTCTTTTGCAGAGCCCCTTCCCAGGGCTCAAAAGCTATACTTCAACTGCGCCCCCACCTCCGTGCGTGCCGGCCCTTGAATTTCCTCCAGGCCGCTGCCGAAGCTGTCCTCATTCTTCCGGAAGGTCTGGGCGTAGCGGGCCTCGATGGTCAGGTTGCGAATGCCGCGGTAGCGCAGGTTGAAGTAAAAGCGGCTACCCTTATTGTAGTAGGCCGGGATAGAAAAAGCGTACAGTAGCGCATTTTCGTAGGAGTAATAGCGCGCCTGAAAGCCATCGGTATCGATCAGGGCGAAGCGGGTGGTGAAGGAAAGCGGGAAGCCGATGGGTTTGTAAAGCACATCCTGGTAAATGACGAAGCCCCGCTGGGTGGTGTTGATCTCGTTTTCCGAAAAGCCGAAATCCAGGCGGCTGCGCAGTTCCAGCTCTTTAGTGGCCTTCTTGGCGAAGTGGAGGCGCGCCTGAAAAGTACGGTTAGGCAGGATGAAATTGGTTTTTCCGTCTATCCTGTCTATGTTTTGCTCTTTGGTCTCATCCCGCACTTCGAGATACACCTCCAGGTCGCGTTTGAGGAAGTAGGTGAGGCGAGCCCGGTATTCATACCCGCGGGAAGGAGCATCCACGTTAAAACGCAGCCAGGGGTGCTGCCAGGCGTCAAAGTAGGCGCTGAGGCGCCAGTGGCGGTGGGGGCGTACTTCAATGCCCATGTAAACGCCGGTTTCATTGCGGGCGCCGGCAGTTTCGGCGAAGGGAGTAGGGTTGAGCGCCTGATAATCGCGGGGAAAGTGCCGGACGAGGAAGGCCAGGTCTATCCGGCGGTCCAGGCCCATGAGCAGGCCGTTGATGGCCGCGATGGCGCCATTATCGCTTACCGCCGTTTCGCCGAAAAAGTTGAAGTTCTGAAAGATGTAGGAATAGTCCAGGCTGGCGTTGAAGAGGCGGTCGCCACTGAAAAAGAATTGGTTGTACGGTTGCCGGCGGGGCTGCAGGTTGGCGTCGATCTCTTCGTACAGGGCATTGACGGCAATATGCCCCTGCCTTCCGTGCCAGCGCAGGCGCCCGCCGAAGGTGTTCTGTCCGATGGCGTTCTTGTTGGCGATCTCATTAGGAGTGCGGTGCAGGCCGTCGATATCGAGCGCGCTGATCTGCCGCAGCGGTTCTTCCAGCAGGGAAGTGTCGGCTTCCAGCAGGTTGCCGTCGCGCCGGCGGAAGGAGGCCAGGGCGGTCACTTCCAGGTGATCACCAAAGGCCAGTGTGGCAGCTGCTCCCCGCTGGAAATTGGATTCATTGACGGAAGAGTAGGGCCGCAGGGCCCTTCCCGAGCGCTTGATGTTCATCACAAAAGAACTTTTGCCGGCGCCGAAACCGGAATATAGGATGAGCCCCTGCCCGAAGCTCACCGCATAGTCGCCGACGGCAATGGCTTTTATCGTCTTGTTGTAATCTTTGAGAAAGAGGTGGGCGGAGTAAAAATCGAATCCCTGCCTGTTGTTGCCGGTGAAAAACGTTTCGCCCCGGTCTTTTTCCGCCGTGAGGCCGTAACTCAGCTTGTTGCTGTAGGCGTGTTTGTAGCGAAAGTACAGCTGGTGTGGGCTACCCAGATAACGTTGGGCGCTCTGGCCTTCTTCGAGTGGCGTATATCCTCTTTGCTCTTCCAGAATGCGCGACCAGCGCAGGTAGAGCTCATTCCTGCCCTCTGCCAGCATGCGCCCGAGAGGCAACTGATAGTCATCGATGCCCGCCTTTATGGTAATGAACGGAAGAATGCGGCGGATGGCCAGCAGGTCGAAGCTGGGAATGGCCTGCAACTCATAAAGGGAGATGAGCGCTCCGGCCTGCTGCCGGTAGTGGAGCAGTTCCAGGATCTGAATATCGGACAGCAACCCCAGTTCCTGCAGTTCTTCCTCGCTGGCCTCATTGATGTTGAGCGGGTTTTCCTGAAAATACTGCAGCTGTTCGAACGCGGTGTTGAAATCAAAGGAGCCCTCGCTTTCCGTATTCTGTAGAAAATCTTCGATGAACTGCTGCGTAGCATCGGGTAGTTGTTGTATGGAATCCGCCTGGCCAATAGCAAGCAGGGGGAGAAAGAGGAAGACTGACGCAAGAAGGCGCATGAAAGCTTGGTTATCAGGTGTTCGGCGCTCAATATCCGGCTTAGGGCAGAGACCTGCAAGTAATTGGTTTACTAGTTTTCCTCTAAATCCTACGTGAGCGAAGCGACTGACGTAATAAATGCCTAAATCCCAAATCCCAAATCTATCTGATTTTTGATTTGCACATTTACGATATACGATTTTCGCCTGCCCCTGGCTGCACGGCACTGCCCGCCCCGTGGAATTCGCGAAGCGAGTATTCCACAGGGCCCACTGCAAACTGCCTACGGCTCTACACCTTCACTCCCTCCTGCAGATGCTGTTCCACCCAGGCCGGGATATCCAGATAATTCAGGGCTTTTTTCTCGTAGGGTTTATTCGCAAGCCGTGCCAGTTTTTTCTGGAAGCGCCGGAAGGCCGCCGGGTGCTCGGCGGGCGGCAAATTGGCCAGTTTGCGCAGGAAGTGGAGCGTGCTGACCGGCAGCTCGCTGACATCGGAGGAGTTCTGCAGGAGGCGTTTGACGGAAGGCATCTGGTTGTCGAGGAAGTACCAGTTCTGCAGCTCGTAATGGCAGAGCATATGGAGCAGGCGGGCGTTGTTCTGCAGGTCGTCCCGCAGGTGGCCCGATTTCAGGTGGATGATCTTATTGAGATAGTCGAGCGCCTTATCGTACTGGCCTACGGAGAAGTAGAGGTAGGCGAACTTGAAGTAGAAGAGCAGTATGCGGTGTACATCGGTATAGGCCTCGAATTGCGGCAGGCGTTCTTCGATCTTCCCGATCAGTTGGATACCCTGCTCAAAGTCCTGTGACATCAGGCTGAAGTTGAGCTGGCTGAGGTTGAGGTAGACGAAGGCGATCATCCGGGAGTTGTCATTGAAGGATTCCCGGCTGTCGTGCACAAACTCGCGGAATTCCTGCAGGTAGCGGGCAAACTGCGGCTGGTTGCGAGTCAGGTAATTCAACACCATCATATAGTACAGCGCGCGCATGTACAGGCCGGGGTCTTTCTCCTTCATCTGATTGTTGGATTTGAAGAGGGCGACCCAGTCGTCGGCATGATGAATGGCCTGTTTGAAATTGAGCAGGATGTACTGGTACCACATCTGTCCCTGGAAGAGGTTGGCCTTTTCAAAAAAGGTCAGCTCTTCGAGCTGCGCATAGGGAGGGATCTGTTCTTCGAAGTAGGCCCGTATTTTTTCCACATCCTCTTCATTCTTAACGTGGCCGTTCTGGATATACCAGCCGTGTATCTGTATGTTGAAATTGGAGAAAAGGCTGGTGGAGTGGCTGACCCAGCTGCGGCGGGCCGATTCTTCCAGCAGGCTCTCCATCTTGTGTTCTACCAGGCGGCTTCGGGTAATGTGGCGGGCCTCGATCAGCTTCTGGAATTCCAGGATCTCCAGGTGGAGGATATCCTGATGGTGCTCGTTGGCGATCTTTTTAATGCGGTCGAGTATGCGCAGGCTTTGCATATACATGCCCTTGCCGTAGAGGATGCGCGCAAAGTCCAGCTGTTCGCGGATCTGGATGTCGATGTTCTTTTGAATGTAGATCAGGCGCAGGCTCGTCAGTATCTGTTTGTAGAGATGGCGCTTGAGGTTGGGCAGGTGGCGCTTCTCCACATCCGGCAGGCGCTTGAGCACTTCCTCCTCATCGTATTCCGAAAGGCGGTCGAGCACGTCGAAAAGCTGGATGAACTTGGAGTCTCCCCCGCCCTGAAAGCGGTTGGCATAGAGCTTGAAATTCCTCTTTTCCGCCTTGGTTAGAGAATTAATTAAGGTAAATAACTGATCCTTCGGTGCATTGAACATCACAAAATGTGGTGGCTTAAGGTGCTGTTTATTAATTACTTATGCAGGAAAGGAGGGCTTTTGGGCTTCACATAGCATCTATAATTTCACTGGCGAGGGCTGGGGTTTGCTTATACTTTTGCTGCTATGATGCTTTTTTAAGCAGATAAAAAAAGGCAAAGAAAAATGGGTTTGGCTCTCCAATCCCTGGCATATTCCATTTACACACTTACAAAAGTAAATAAAAATGAAGAAAATCGAGGCAATAATTCGCCTGTCCAAGTTCGAGAAGGTGCGTGATGCCCTGGCGGACATTGGGGTCCGCTTCTTCACCCTCAAGGATGTAAAGGGGTTCGGCCTTCAGAAAGGGCAGAAACTCACCTATCGGGGAAGTACCTATGACGCCGACTTTATTGCACGGCTTCAGCTGGATATCCTCGCTTCCGACGATATGGTGGAAAGTATTGTAGACGCCATCGTCAGCTCCGGGCGTACCGGTGAAGTGGGGGATGGCAAGATCACCGTTTTTAACGTACAGCAAGTAGTTCGCATCCGCACCGAAGAGACCGGCGCCAATGCGATCTGATACCGATTGACATTAACAGGCAGGAATACAGAGGAACCATTTTAAAGATTTACAGGCAGGGCGTAAAATACGTGTTTGCCGCCGGGTTTTTCTTACCTCTTGCTCGTGCCACCTGGCTTCCTTTTCCCTACCCTCTTCCGGATTTGACCAAATTACAGGTTTCAAAGATTGTCTAACATCAATAATTTACGAACGATGAATGAAGCATTGTTTACTGCGAATAACGTGTGGATGCTCGTTGCTACAGCCATGGTATTTATCATGCACCTGGGCTTTTCCAGCCTGGAAGCGGGTTTCGTACAAAAAAAGAATACCGTTAATATACTCTTTAAAAATGCGATGATCATCTCTATAGGCTTACTGACCTACTTTATTGTAGGCTTTAACCTGATGTACCCGGGCATGAACGCAGGCGGCTTTTTCGGTTTTGCCGGCTTCGGCCTGAGCCTGCCGGAAGGAGATGCCGGCGGCATAGCCTATGCCGATGGGGGTTATACCTACTGGACGGATTTTATCTTCCAGGCCATGTTTGCCGCTACGGCAGCCACCATCGTCTCCGGCGCTGTCGCTGAACGCATCAAGCTGGAGGCTTTCCTGATCTTCGCTACCATTTTCGTTGCCATCAGTTATCCCATCACCGGGATGTGGAAGTGGGGCGCCGGCTGGCTGGATGCCGCTGGTTTCTACGACTTTGCCGGCTCCACCCTGGTGCACGCCGTAGGCGGCTGGGGCGCACTGGCCGCTGTCATTTTACTTGGCCCGCGCCGAGGCAAATACACCAAAGAAGGCATCAAGCCCATTCCCGGGCACAGCATGCCGCTGGCGGCTGTCGGCGTTTTTCTGCTGTGGTTCGGATGGTTCGGTTTTAACGGCGGCTCGGTGCTGTCTGCCGACCCCATGGCCGTTTCGCTGGTATTTGTAACGACCTCCCTGGCAGCAGCTGCGGGAGCCGTAGGAGC
>CAYVVK010000335.1:0-7200 GCA_964454855.1 uncultured Phaeodactylibacter sp.
AGATGGCCCTGGCGCGCCTGCGGCAGCTCTCCGCCCACGAGGTGGGCCACACCCTGGGGCTTACCCATAACTTTGCCGCCAGCTACAATGACAGGGCTTCCGTGATGGATTATCCGCATCCTTACCTCACGCTCAATGACGAGGGCGAGGTAGACTTTTCTCAGGCTTATGACACTGGGATCGGCGAGTGGGACAAGCGCACCATCCTCTACGGCTATCAGGATTTTCCGGGCCGGAAGGAGGAAGAGGCCGCTCAATTGGAGAAGATCCTCAAAGAAAACTTCGAGATGGGCCTGCGCTTCATCTCCGACGAAGGCGCCCGCCCCATGGGCGGCAGCCACCCCTACGCCCACCTGTGGGACAATGGCCGCTCGCCCGTCGAGGAGCTGAACCGCCTGATGAAAGTACGCGCCAAAGCCCTGGACAATTTCGGCGAGGAGAACATCCCGGAAGGGGCGCCGCTGGCCACCCTGGAAAACGTGCTCGTACCGCTCTACTTTGCCCACCGCTATCAGGCGGAAGCCGTGGCCAAGCTGATCGGCGGAGTGCATTACACCTATGCTGTGCGCGGCGACGGCCGGGATACGGTGGCCGAAATGGTTTCTCCAGACATACAAATGGACGCCCTGGGCGCCATGAAGGAAACCCTCGGCCCCCGCAACCTTTCCCTGCCGGAGCGGATACTGGACGCCATACCCCCGCAGCCTATTGGTTACCGCCGCGGACGGGAGCTGTTTCACACGTACATTGGAAACGGGCTGGACCCGCTGGCCGCCGCCGAGAGCGCCATGCAGCACAGCATAGAACTGATGCTGCACCCGCAGCGCCTGGCCCGCCTGGTGGAGCAGCATGCCCGCGACGAAGAGCAATTATCCGCCAACTACTTCATCGGGGAAATGTTGGCTACGACACAGGTAAACAACTCCCTCAGTGCCCTGGAAAAGCAGATCGCCCGCAGCGGAGAGAAGCTCATCCTCCATCAGCTGCTGAAGCTGGCGCAGGGCGAAGGGGTGATGCCGCAGGTGTCGGCCATCGCTTTACTTAAGATCCGGCAGATCGAGGATCGCGTGTCGACGCTTTCGCAAAAAGAAGAGAACGAAGATCAGCTGGCGCACCATGCCTACCTGCTGGAAACCATCCGTCGTTTCCGGGCTGATCCCGGGGAGTGGAAGATGCCGGCGGCTAAGGGTATGCCGGATGGCTCGCCTATTGGGTGTGGAGAGTGAGGGATGGTTTTCCGGTGTTGAGGTATTTTCGGTATTTCGGTGTATTGGTATATTTGGTGTATCGGTTGGTTTTGCGGTATTTTAGTATGTTAGCCTCTGGTATCTGACATCTGACATCTGGATTTCCGGTGTTTCGGTGTTTCGGCCCTATAGCCGGCAGTGTGAATCACCAATCACAGCTCACGAATCACGTTCTTCATCTCCTCCGGTGTAAGGTCCTTTACCACCCACTTTCGCATCAACTCCTGTGCCTGCCGGGCTGTCTTTCGGGAGAGGGCCAGGGCGATGGCCAGTTCCGGAATGGGCTGGCCTTCTTCCAGTTCTATCTGATCCGTCCAGGCGGCGATGTCTGGCGCACCTGCTTCCGGCAGGTCCTGAATGATGCGGATGCTTTTGTGCAGTTTGGGGAAGAGGGCGTTGAAGATGGGATTGGCGTCGTATTCTTTCCGGCCCCGGCTGTCGTAGTGGTTGATGTAGGAATGGAACTCGGCGCCGGCCTCCCGGGCGATGGCGGTAAGCATTCGCCGCCAGTAGGCTTGGTTGAGGTTGAAGACTTTTTTGTCTTCGAGGAAAGTGGGGAATAGGTATTTGCTGTCAGTTACAGGAGTATCCATGCTGATAATAAAATTAGTAAAATAAAAATAATCACGAAGGCTTTTCCCCCCAGCACTTCGACATCCACTCTGATATCTCTTCGCCGTTTGTCATCATAAAAACTTCGCTTTTTTACAGCGTCGATACCGTCCTCCGCATCTTCGATCAGTTTTTCGGCTTTTTCAAATGCCTTTTTGCGTTTCTCTAAGTCTTTTGGGCTGAGTTTCTTCTTTAATTTACCGAGTAACTTCTTCGCTTCTCCTTTGGTTAGAGGGTCATCCTGGCTTCAGGATTCTGATTCTTCCACTCCATCTCCCTGGGCTTGGAACCTGCCTCTGTGAATTTTTCTAGGCATAGTTAAAATAGTTAACTTAAAATAAATGGTGAGAGTTCCGATTGCCAGATTGGGATGCTTTTGATTCTTTTGAATCAAATTGTGCTGCAATTTAAGAAAAAGTTCCTTAATACGCAACTTTTTACGCTTATAAAAAAACCGCTTTCTTGAAAGCTCCCCTTGATGCTGTCTATCTTTGATATTGTATATAGCCGCACAGGACATGCAAAGATATAACCGGATAAAAGCCGTACTTGCTGACAAGGGAAAGACCAATAAATGGTTGGCTGAAAAGGTAGGTAGAAATAAATCCACTGTTTCTCGCTGGTGTACTAATGACATGCAACCCCCTCTAGAGGTACTTTACCAAATAGCTGATATTTTAGAAGTGGATGTCAGGGAATTACTGGTACCAAATGAAGGGAAAAGTTGAGGCGTTTTATCAGTGGAGGCTATGGCATTTACTGGGAAGATATTTCAGTGTCGGGTATCCTGAAAGGCAACAAAAACACGGATCCCCCTCAAGCTGGCAGGCATTCTTAATACAGTGTGTAAAAAGTTTTTGGATATGCCATCGCAGCCCTCGCTCGACGCTAAAGCTATGAGCGACAGCGTCTGACTCCCTGTCTCCTATGCGCCAAAGCCGCTTGCTCCTCCGCCCGTACGGAGGAGCTAAGAGGCCGGGAGGCGAGCACAGGGAACATCACACAATTTAATGCACAGTGTATTCATATTGGTTTCCCGGTTTTTTTAATATTTTACCGCTCCGCAAAACAATGCACCAATCTTCCACCCATGGCCAATGGCAAAGAAAAAGGGATAGATCTCGATGCCGCCGGGCGCTCTGCGCCTACCGGCGCCAACTACCTCTTGGCCATTGCCATCAACGAGTATGAGCATCATCCGAAGCTGTCCAACTGTGTAAGAGATGCGAAGCGGCTGGTGGCTACCCTGCAGGAGAAGTATGGCTTTAAAGGGGAACACACCTATACACTATTTGAGGATAAGGCTACTGCTCAAAATATCTACACCCACCTGGTAGCGCTAAGCCGGCAGGTAAGCCCTAAAGACAATGTGATCATTTACTTCTCAGGGCATGGTTTCTACGACCAGTCCGACAAAACCGGCCACCTGGTGCCGGTGGAAGCCATAAGAGGCGCAGTCTGGCACTACTTCTCCAACGCCAACCTGGTCAACCGCATCCGGGCCATCAACAGCTTTCATACTTTTCTCATCATCGATAGTTGTTTTTCCGGTTCTCTTTTTGCAAGTAAAGATGCTACGGCTCTGGCGGAGGTGGTGGAAGGGCTACCCTCCCGCTGGGCATTGGCGGCTGGCCAGATCGAGACGGTGGAGGATGGGCTGCACGGCGATCACAGCCCCTTTGCCAAAGCGCTGTTGAGCTACCTGGAGGCCAATAACAGCCCCCTGGTGCCGGCATCAGAGCTGGTTCAGCATGTGAAGTGGGTGACGCCGCATAATGCGCGGCAGACGCCGGTGGGCGGAGTGCTGTTTAAGACTGGGGATGTGGGTGGGGAGTTTGTGTTTCGGCTTTCCACTAAAACGGGCGAGGATCAGGCTGCCTGGCGAAAGGCGGCTGCTATTGATACGAGAGCCTCCTATGATGATTATCTTGATGCTTTTCCCAACGGATATCACGCTGAGGAGGCGGAGGCCCGGATGGAGGAACTGGAACAGCAGGATGAGGAAGCCTGGAAGCAGGCAGAAAGCTCAAATCCTATAGTGGGGTATCGTAGGTATATCCGCTATTCGCCCAAAGGAAAATATGTCCGGGAAGCGCGCCGGCGGATACGAGAGCTGAAGGCGCTGGCTGATCCGGAACCTGAGATACCGGCAAAGGCCGAGGCGCCTGCTCCGAAGCCTACATTAAAGGATAAGCCCATCCAGGAAAAATCTTCCGCTTCGAAGGATATGGTTTCTGTGGAAGGAGGTTCTTTTGAAATGGGGGAGGGATCTGATGCCCACAAGGTGACTGTCAGCAGCTTTTACATGGGGGCTTATCAGCTCACTTTCGATGAGTATGATGCCTTTTGTGAGGCTACGAAACGGAATAAGCCTAAAGATCAAGGCTGGGGGCGGGGTAAAAGGCCGGTAATTGATGTAAGCTGGTATGACGCGGTGGAGTATTGCAACTGGCGCAGCCGGCAGGAGGGGCGGCAGGAGGTTTATGCCATTATCGGCAAGGATATAACTCCCAATTGGAAGGCTAATGGTTACAGGCTGCCGACAGAGGCTGAATGAGAGTATGCTGCCCGGGGTGGGCAGCGTAGTAACGAATACGAGTATTCCGGGGGCAATAACCTGGACGAAGTGGGATGGTATTGGGAAAACTCTGGTGATAAAAGGTTGGATGGCGATTGGGAATTGGATAAGCTCACAAATAATAATTGTAGGACTCACCCTGTTGGCGAGAAAAAAAGCAATGAGATGGGGCTGTACGACATGAGCGGCAATGTATGGGAATGGTGCTGGGATTGGTACGGTGGCGATTATTACGAGAAAAGCAAGAACAGCCGTGACCCCCGAGGCCCTGACAGCGGCTCCTACCGGGTGTGGCGCGGCGGGTCATGGTACAATAATCCCGCCAACGTGCGTTGTGCCAATCGCAGCTACTTCACTCCTGATCTCAGGGGCCTCAACATCGGTTTTCGTCTTGCCAGGGCGGTTCGTTAGGTTCTGATTTTCTTACCTTTTTACGATAAAGAAGGGCGTGTGGCATGCCTCGTTTTTCCAACTACAGGGAAAACGAGGCATTTTTATTTACGGAGCGGAGTAACCGGTTGCTCCGCCCGGCAGCGCGTGCGTAGCCGCGCCGGGCGGGCTGTTCTGGAGCGCGGGCCTCCAGGCCCGCGAAACCTGCTTCGAGCAGGTTTTTAGTATGCAGTTTTTTATCAGGCAGCCTTTCTGCTAAACACCTCTTGAAAGGGTTTTATGCCTTCTTTTCGACAGCTATTATGTCATGTTCGCATTTCAATTAAAAGCCTGCCTCGGCAGGCTTTCGCGGGCCTGGAGGCCCGCGCTCAGCTAAGGCACAATGTTTTTTCGAATTTCCGGATGCACATATGTATACGGCCAGTCCTGCCAACTTTTCACCAATTTCGCTTCCACCGGGTTGCTTAGCCAGGTGGGGCCATGAAGCGCCTGGTCGAGATAGCGGTCCATTTTCAAAAGAAGCAGTATAAGTAAACTAAATCTGTCCGCCTACTTAGCTCACTAAACTAAATTAAGCAAAGTTATGGGTTTTCTGGTTCTGGAGCGCGGGCCTCCAGGCCCACCGCAGCTCCCGTTCCCTGTAGCTTCATGCGAAAGTGGGCAGCGAAGGCGAGTTTCCTTCTTGCCTTCATCATAGAACGCAGTCAGATCCATCCCGCTCCGCTCTTCCCATTTCAGCACACCATATATAGGCTGCGAACAGCGCTATATATCAAAACTTGCAGAAGTATATATTAGGTAAAATGGGGCTATATATAGGAACTTACCCTTTCACGCCCAAGGCAATGATTACCGCCAAACCCCAACCCACTGAACCAGCAACCTCATGCGAACACCAGTACACTTTAAAACCGCTATACCATTTGCCGTTACATTAAACCTAACCCGCGCCCTCCCAAACCTAAAGAGGGAGAAGCCAACCCGCAATAAACCGAAACACCAAAACACCTCAACCCTGAAGTACAGCCCAGGCTCCCCAGGCTCTTGACAGGCTGACTTCAGGGCAGGCTCCTCAACACCCGCTGCCCGCCGTCCGCGTGTCGCCGAAGCTTTAGCGGAGGGACAAGCCTAAGCGTAGGTGGGGCAACACCAAAATACTCGCCCACGAAACTTCTTGTGCGATTTCCCCCCTGTTTTTCAACCACTTACGTTTTCAGCCATCCACTTTTTTTTCAAAAACGCTTGTATTTTGAATAAAAGAGGATTACCTTTGCACCTGCCTTTTCGGAGGCGGCCCGATCAACTCGGTTTTTAGAGTAAAAAAGCTCAAATTAAAAAACTAAAGAAGTGAATACGTTAAGTTATAAAACGCAATCGGCGAAGTACGAAGATGTAGAACGCAAATGGTATGTTATCGACGCGGAAGGAGAGATCGTCGGCCGCCTTTGCTCTCGCATTGCGCACGTCCTGCGGGGCAAGCACAAGCCTTCTTACACGCCGCATGTAGACTGCGGGGACTACATCATCGTCATCAATGCAGACAAGGTACGCTTTACCGGCAGCAAAATGGCTCAAAAAGAGTACCAGAACTACTCCGGCTACCCAGGTGGGCAGAAAACCATGACGGCTAAGGAGCTGCTGGACAAGAAGCCCAGAGACATCATCGAGCGCGCGGTAAAAGGCATGCTGCCCAAGAACCGCCTCGGCCGTAAGATGTTCAAGAAAATGTTCGTGTACCCGGGCGCCGACCATCCGCACGAAGCGCAAAAGCCCGAACCATTTAATTTCTAAAACAAGAAAAAGCTAAAGCTTACGATATATGGAAATGATCAATGCCATAGGGAGAAGGAAAGCTTCGGTCGCCCGCGTCTACCTGACCAAAGGCGAAGGGAAGATCGAGGTGAACGGAAAAGACTTCCGGGAGTACTTCCCCCAAACTCACGTGCAAATAAATATCACCTCCCCGTTCTCGACGGTAGAAGTAGAGAACATCTACGACCTGCAGATCAATGTCGACGGCGGAGGTTACAAAGGGCAGGCAGAGGCCGTCCGCATGGCCATTGCCCGTGCGCTGGTAAAACTGAATGAAGATTTTCGCAGCCCGCTGAAGAGCAAAAAGTACCTCACCCGCGATTCCCGCGAAGTGGAGCGCAAGAAGTACGGTAAGCCCAAGGCGCGCAAGAGCTTCCAGTTCAGCAAGCGTTAATCTTCTTGTTGCCACCCTCACTGGCCCGCCTGCTCCATGCGATATGGCGGCTGGCGGGTAATCCTAAACAACTTTCAATAAAAGAAAATGGAAAAGCCCACCTATAAAGACTTGTTGGATGCTGGTGTCCACTTCGGCCACCTCAAGAAAAAGTGGAATCCCAAAAT